>JBGPNR010000007.1:0-19443 GCA_041487635.1 Candidatus Udaeobacter sp.
CATCATCGCTGATCGGCGCATCGAGCGAAGCTGGACGGATCGAAACCGTCTTGAGTTGCGAAACCTTTCCGCTCGCGATCCCGATCTCATCACCAAGTTCCTCGTCCGTTGGCTCACGGCCCAGTTCCTCGCTCATTTGTAGCGAAACCCGGCGCATCTTGGAGATCTTGTCCACCAGATGCACAGGCAGACGGATGGTCTTGCTCTGGTTCGCCAGCGCGCGCTTGATAGACTGCTTGATCCACCAGGCGGCGTAAGTGCTGAGCTTTCCACCTTTAGCAGGGTCAAAACGTTCCACTGCTTTCATCAGGCCGATGTTGCCTTCGGAAATCAAATCCAGAAGTGGCAGCCCGAGATTCGCGTAGTCATGCGCGATCTTTACGACCAGACGCAGATTAGACCGGATCATCAGCGCTCTCGCCTCGCGATCGCCCTTCTTGATTTTCGCGGCCAACTCGATCTCCTGGTCAGGAGTCAACAGCGGAATCTGCCCGATCTCGCGCAGGTAAATCTTAATTCCAGTATCGCTATCTTCAGCAGCCATATAACTCTTTTTCATCAAATTCTTGGGGGGTTCGGATCGACAAGGTCCCGTAAATTGTATTCGTCGATGCCTTATCGATCACGCGTTGTAGCATCCTAGGAAGTATTTAACAAGGTTAAATATTCGAATCTGTGACAACCCTTGGATGTATGCTGTTCAATCTTTTTTTAGCGGTTAGAGCGGCGCCTAAGTGGGTGTCGAAAACGGTACGACGACAAGACAACTGGACTATAAGCCCGCAGTCCCGTAGTCGTGTACTTCGTACTTAGTGGTCTTTCGCATGCTGAACGTTGAAAAAAATCGCCGCGCCCGGAAATACTCTTCAGGTGAGCTCACTCGCCGGGTGTTGTGGACCCTCGCGCAGCCACTGTTTCGCTTCAGCCCCAGGCCCTGTTTCGGTTGGAGGCGATTTCTGCTCCGTTGTTTCGGAGCGAAGATCGGTCGGAGCGTTCATGTGTATCCTTCGGCGACGATTTATCTACCATGGAACCTCGAGGCGGGAGATGAAAGCGCGATCGGCGAGCATGCGCTCATTTACAATCTCGGCCCGGTAACGCTCGGAGCGCGGGTAACAATCTCCCATCGTGCTCATGTTTGCGCAGGAACGCACGATTACACAAAGCCGGATTTCCCGCTGCTTCGTCCGCCGATCATGATCGGCTCGGAGGCATGGATTTGTGCGGATGCATTCGTCGGGCCGGGGGTGACAATCGGCGAAGGAGCGATCGTTGGTGCAAGAGCGGTAGCGGTGAAGGACGTCCGACCGTGGAGCATTGTTATCGGAAATCCGGCGCGAGAAACCAAAAGACGCGAGATTACTCAGTGAGCGCGCAATCTGACGCGCGGATGCCGTTGTCGGTGCTCGTGGCTGCTTGTTACATGCCGAGACGACCCGCAGGGCCGTATCTACAGCCGGTACAGCCTACATCCCCTCGACGAGGATCATGTTTGTCCTAGCCGTGCGGTGTCGCATTTTGCGCGGTTCCTGATATTCTTCGCAGTTGAGCCACTCTTTGGCGCGCTCGGCTGATTCAAATTGAAGCACAACAATGCGCTTCGGTTTCCAATCGCCTTCCAGCACTTCGGTTTTGCCGCCGCGGACGATGTATTTCCCGCCATACTTCTCCACCGTCGAGCCTGCGAGCTTTTTGTATTCTTCGTAACCGACTGCATCGAGAACGTCGATTTCAACGATGATGTAAGCAGGCATTGCGTAGAAGTCAGAGGTCAGGAATCAAAGCTCAGCCGCCGTTGTGGCTGCGGTCCTTTGCAGCGAGCTCTGGGATTTTTTTTCGGCGCCGCAGTCGCAACCAGTTGTTCCAGGTTTTGCGCAGGCTATCGCGCGGCGTCTGGTATTTTTGGTTTAGGTCGTTACTCTTTAGTATCTGCGCGAGAATTCCTCTCACCGAAAAATCGTCGGTGTTAACGATCGTGTAAGCGGTCCCAACAGCGGCGGCATGATGCGCGTCGCTGGCCGCAGTCATGGGCAAACCGCGAATCTGCGCGTACTTGAAAGCGTAGCGATTGTAGCGGCGAAGCGTGGTGGCCGCGTTGAAAACCTCAATTGCATCTACCGGCAGCGTTTCCAGAGTGGAGAAACGGATTCCGGCGCGAAACAAATCGTATGGATGTGGAGGAATGGCTAGACCGCCGCGTTCGTGAATCATATCGCAGACTTCGCGCGCCGGTTTCCCCTTCAGGTAGGGCAGCTCGGCACCGATACAGAGAAGATGGCCATCGGCAGTCGTAACCTCAACTCCCGGAAGTACTAAAAAATCATTTACCGGCAGCCCGTCCAGTCGCATCAAGCCCTTCTGCAGCAGGTAATTCACAGCATCGCAGGTGTTGTGATCGGTAATAGCAATGCCGTTCAAACCTTTGGCTCGCGCGGCCGCAATCAAATCTTCCGGACTTGAAATACCGTCTCCGGAAAAAAAAGAGTGCGTGTGCAGGTCGATATTAAACGGCATGGTGAGAGGCTATGGCCATTGCTTTTCCAGTGGCTACACGAGCTCTTCAACAAGAATGCCTGCTTCGGCTTCGGGGTCCTTCTGAACGCGATTGAATTGGTGATCGTATAAGCGGCGATAATAACCAGATTTTTCCAGTAGCTCGGCATGTGTGCCAATCTCCTTGATACGGCCAGAATCCATTACAATGATTTGGTCCGCGGATAAGACCGTGGATAGCCGGTGGGCGATAGCGATCACCGTGCGGCCAGCCGCTAGTTTTGCCAGAGCTTTTTGAATTTGTTGTTCCGATTCGGAATCGAGCGATGAAGTCGCTTCATCGAGTAAAAGAATTGGTGCGTTCTTCAGAACAGCGCGTGCGATAGCGAGACGTTGCTGCTGGCCACCCGATAGCAGGCATCCCTTGTCACCGATCACCGTCTCGTAGCCCTTTGGCTGGGCCATGATAAAATCATGTGCATAGGCAGCCCTCGCTGCTTCGTGAACTTCGTCCGGCGTCGCGTCGAGACGGCCGAACCGAATGTTGTTAGAAATTGTATCGTGAAACAGGAATGTCTCCTGAGTAACGAGGCCGATCCTTTCGCGCAGTGATTTTTGTGTAATCGAGCGCAGATCGTGCCCATCGATCTTTACGGCCCCGGAAGTCGGATCGTATAAGCGCAGGATCAGCGAGAGGATAGTGCTCTTACCTGCGCCGCTAGCTCCAACCAGGGCATGGGTCTTACCAGGCTGAATGCGCAGAGTCAGATTGCTAATGGCATCTGTAACTGTATTCGCATATCGGAAGGTAACGTTCTCAAAATCAATTCGACCCTGGGACGAACTCAGCACGGCGGCATTTGGCGCGTCCTGTACTGTCGACTCCGAATCAAGGAGCGCGAAAATCGCCGTTGTCGCGGCGATTGATTGCTGCATAACGAGTTGAATCTTACTGAGCGTCTTGATCGGATCGTAGAGAATGAAAATCCCCGTTATTAGTCCAAAAAATCGTCCCGCGCTCAGGTTCGCAGCGTAAACATAAAGCAAAGCCAAGCCTATCCCGACTGCAGCGATCGTTTCGACCAGTGGGCCAGTAGCCTCCATCGACCGAATGATGCGCATCATTTGCGAAAACTGCATTTGATTGCTGCGCTTGAATTCCTTCTCCTGATGCGCTTCGCGCGCAAACGACTTGATGACGCGAATGCCGGCGAATGTCTCCTGCATCGTCACGACCATCTCGCCCATGCCTTCAAACTGACCTCGGAGCGCCTTTCGCGCGCGACGTCCATAGATGCGAAGCGGCAGCAAACAGGTCGGGAAAAGAATCAATGTGACCATCGTGAATTTCCAATCCATCAGGAGCAGAACAGTGATCGCGCCAACAATTGTGATTGGCTGCTTGAAAATATCGCTGCTGACGGCGGTCAAAGCCATTTGTACCACGCGGGTCTCGTTGGTGATGCGGGAGATCAAGAACCCAGAACGCATCTTGTTAAAGAAATCCATTGAGTGGCGAACCATCTTACTGAAAAGCTGACCTCTGATATCCGTGACCACTTTGTTGCTCACCCACTGCATGCAATACGTATTTCCGAAGGAGCAGAGGCTGCGCACAGTCATGATCGCCGGAATGGCCAGACAGATGAGAATAATCGAATTGATTTTCGGTCCCGTATCCAGGACTCCAAGATTGGAGCGCAAGGCCATGGGATTGGGAGCGGCCCCGTGGAAAATTGCGCTCGTCACCCGGGCAGTGGCGAGCGGTAAAAGTGAATTGACTCCGCCGTAAGCAAAGCCTAACAGCAAGCCGACGATAAAACGGACCTTGTACGGCTTGACGTAGGCATAGAGCCGCCGGTACGGCCCGGAGGCCGCGCGTAACGTTTGCCAGAGTGACTGCTTTTTCTTAGCCGCTTTTGCGCCGCTCATGAAGTTCGGGCCGTCGCATGACGCGACAGCAGCAAATCCATAGCACTAACTACCGCTTCCGTCGAGACTTGACGCATTGGAAGACGCGGCTGAACCGGCGAAAACTCAGTGATCGGCTCGATTGATTTTCCTTGGAGGATAAGCGCCGGACTTTCTCTCGGCCGCCAATGAAACGGGTTGGTTGGCCCGAACAAGATCACTTGCGGCGTACGCGTCGCGGCCGCCAGATGCACGGGAGCAGAATCGACCGTCACAAGAAGCCGCGCTTGACCAATCAATGCGGCCAGGGTGAGCAAATCTGTCTTTCCAGAGAGATCGATGATTTTTTTCTGCGTGTTGCTCTTAATTGCTGTGATGTGCGCTTGCTCGTCACGAGATGGTCCACTCGTCAGAAGAAGATCCACGCTGTCACTTCGGCCGAAGCAGTCAATTATCTCTGCCCAGCGCCGCGGCTCCCAGAGTTTCTCCTGACGGGCCGAGCCGGGATGTAAGACGATGTAAGGCTTCCTAACCTTCCATTTGCGTCGAAGCACGTCGGCTTTTTCGTAGGCAGTTTGTGGCAGATCCAGATCTGGCGCCGTTGAATTATCGTGTGCGCCGAGTGGCTTAACTAAAGCGAGATTGTAGTCGATTGTGTGCATGTCGCGCGTACGAACACTGACAAAATCCGTGTAAGCGCGGGCGCGCGCCTTCGACTGTTCGCGCACCCGGTAAGAAACCACGCGTCTTGGTGCGCGGCATAAAACCGCCAGGGACGCCGAGCGATCGTTCCGTGTAAAGTCAACGCAGTAATCAAATCCCCTGGCTGCAACGGAGAAAAACAACGCGAGGTCGCGGACATTGCGCCGCGCGATCAAAATGCGATCGACGTTTGAGATGGCTGGCAGAAGGTCGGCACATTCGTTCGAAACAACGAGCGTGAGTTGTGCTTCTGGGAAGCTTTCACGCAAAGCTGCGATGGCAGGAGTAGTCAAAATCAGGTCGCCGATTCGCTTGAGTTGCAGGAGAAGAATTTTCACAGGCTTCTGGCTGTAGCGGCGCTCTGTGAGCGCCGAAAGGCTCGGCAGTTACAGACCGCCGCTACAGTGAAATCATCGCACCATTCGCATCGCGGTTTCGTACGCGTTCAGTAATCGTGTTCGAAAATGGTCCCAGGTGAAATTCTCAACCACGCGACGTCTCGCTGCCGTTCCCATTTGTTCAATGATTTCCGGATGCCCATACAAATGCTCAAGCGCTGCTGCAATTGCGTTCACATCTCCCGGCTTCACAAGGATTCCTTCGATGCCACCGCGCACCACATCGCCTGCCTCGCGCGTCGTGATTTGAGGTAACGCGCACGCCGCCGCCTCATATGTAACCTTGGCGCTCCCCTCCCATTGCGACGGAAAAACGTGAACCGTGCCCTGGCTGAGATAATTCTCCGGATCCCGCACAAATCCCACGACACGGATGTTATCACGCCAGAATTCCTTCAGATACGGCTTCGCCTCCTCGTGCACAAAACCAACGAGCCACAGCTCGGCATTAGTCAGATTCAGACGGTGCCATGCCTCCAGCACATGTTGAATTCCCTTGCGCCTAATCAATGCACCGGCAAAAACTGCGCGAAATCTTTGTGGCCGTTTTCCGGGCTTGAAGCGTTCGACATCCACCCCTCTGGGCAAATAAAAAAGCTTTTCCTCTGGGAATCCCCGGACGCGAAAGGTGTGAGCGGCCTTCTCGGATAAAACGAGCAGGACATCAGCAAGATCGTACTCTTGTATGAAACGCTTTCTTTGAAGCAACAATCTGTTTTTCCACCTCTGAAAGCTCGAAGTGTTCGCTGTGGGTTCGGCAATTTTCGTCCGGCCCACTTTCTCTTTGCCGCCGTCACGATGCCAGGTTGGTATCTCAAGGACCGAGGGGATGCGACGTCGTTTTGCTACTTTCAGGGAGCGCAAACAGTCCCCAGACCAACTATGAAACAGATCGTAGCGCCCGGTCTCTAGATGCCGGGACGCGATCCAGTCTAGGTATTTTTTCTTCGCGCCGTAGTAATACGGCCGATCGAGAAACGAAATGAGACGGACTGGATGCCAGCGTAGAGAACGGATCAGGGAAGCGGGAATTTCCTTCTGCCGATTATCGTAAGCGATTGCTTTGCCAAGGAACCCGCCGCGGTACGACGCGCGCAGGGTCTCAAATGCATCGGTATCCAGGCCGGAGCCGCCGATTCGGGCGAAAATCGAATAAAGCAGGTGCCTTGGCAGGCTGCGCTCCACAGGTGCGACGGGCCGCGACAGTGCAGGAGCGTTTAAAGTTTCACCCGGCATCGGGTTAGAAGTATTCTGGCGAACGTGCAGCAAGTAAAGTGTCCTTCTCCGGTCGGAACAGAACAGGTCTCTCTATTCCGCTAAACATGAAGGAAAGACTCAGGATCGCCCTTGCCCGGCGCGGCTATTCTCCGAGCGGTGGTGCCGAAGGATATCTAAAACGACTCGCGCGTGGAGTGACCGAAGCCGGACACGACGTGCAACTTATTGCTACGAATAAATGGCCGGAGGATCAATGGCGATTTGGATCGGTCACCCGCCTGCGCGCAGAATCAGTCTTGGGGTTTGCGGACGAGCTGGAAGAAATCCGGCCGCAGCTCCATTACGATGCCTTGTTCAGTCTTGAGCGCGTCTGGAGTTGCGACGTGTATCGCGCCGGCGACGGGGTCCATCGCGCCTGGCTGGTGCGCAGAAGGAACTTTGAGCTTCCCCTGAAGCAATTTGTTCGCGCACTTAACCGGAAGCATCGCGATCTGTTGCAGCTGGAGGAATCGCTGCTTGCGGATCGCAAAGCCGCGCGCGTGATCGTTGCTTCACAAATGGTGAAGAATGAGATCGTCGATTTTTATGCCTATCCCGCAGGCAACATCGACATCATTCGCAATGGCGTTCCACTCGACAAATTCCGGTTCGATCCGGAGGTTCGCCAAAAAGCGCGTGAGGATTTGAAATTGAAGCCAGATCAAATTGCACTCCTATTTGCAGGCTCTGGCTGGGAGCGCAAGGGGTTGCTTTTTGCGATCCAAGCCATGGCGCTCTGCAAGAACAAAAAACTGCGTCTGCTCGTTGCCGGCCGCGGAAATGAAACGCTCTACAAAACGGCGCGGCTGCGCTTTTGGCGCGAAGAACCGGTGCGGTTTCTCGGCGAAGTTGCTGAGGTTGCGCGTCTTTACGCGGCTGCGGACATCTTCATTTTGCCGACAATTTATGATCCATTTTCCAATGCATGTTTGGAAGCCCTCGCCTGCGGATCTCCGGTAATCACAACGCGGGCCAACGGCTTTAGCGAAATCATCGAAGACAGCGTCCACGGATCAATTGTCGATCACGCAGGCAATCTGGTTGGTTTGCGGGACGCAATTCGGTTCTGGTCCGATCCATCGCACCGCGCAGCAGCTCGTTCGCGGAACATCGAGCGTGCGTCACAGTTCGACATTTCAAGGAACGTTGAGCAAACCCTCAAGGTTTTGATGGCCCTCGCTTTGTAGCCTCCGCTATTCTCAGCGGATTGACCTAAAATATATCATCCAGCCAGCGCAGCATCCGCGTCTGGAAAAATCTGAAATACCTGATCGAGCCGCGAGATTTCGAAAATCGAACGCACGGTTTCCTGCAATCCCGCGAGCAGAAATTTGCCTCCGTAGCCTTCCACTTTCTGCATCGCTCCGATCAACGCCGCCAAACCAGCGCTGTCGATATAACTCACGCCTGAAAGATCGACCACCAAACGTTGCGGTTTTTTCTCGATCATGCTGTTGAGTGACGCCGTAACAGAAGGAGAAACGTGGAGATCGATTTCGCCTTTGAGCGGCAGGACATTGGAACGGTCTCGTTCTGGCGTCGGGTCAGCCGCGGAAGCATTTTTGTTCATTTCACCCTCCAATCGTCAACGGATCACCATCCGAGCGTATCGATAATGGTTTCCACATCTGAGAGATCATCAATCAGGAAATCCGGCTGGTATCTTCCGAGTTCATCACGGCTCCACCTGCCGGTCGCCACCGCAACGGTGCGTGCGCCAAGTGCCTTACCGCAGGCAATATCGCGTGGAGTATCGCCAATGACGTCGATCTCGGATGCGGCGAATTCCCGCCGATGCTTCTCTCTTGCACGGGCGCGAGCGAAGCGCCCGAGCTCGTTGCGGTCATGATGATCATCGGCAAAAGCGCCAAATTCAAAAAAGTGCCAGACGCCATAATGCTCAAGCTTGAGCCGCGCTCCGCGGGAGACATTTCCTGTGAGAAGCGCGAGCACCACATGCGGCCGCGACTTTAGCTTTTCGAGCAACTTGAGCACTCCGGGAAGCAGTTTGCCTTTCCGGCGCGGTAGTTCCAGCGAAAGAAAATGCACGTAGCTATCAAGGAACGCGCTTACGTTCTCGTTGGTCGGAGGAATTTTATGTTTGTTCAGGATGCTGACAACAATTCCGGAATCCGTCATGCCAGCAATCTCGATGTCGTGCAGATCATCATCGATACCGAAACGCTCTTTGAAGGCGCATTTGAGTGCTCGAACGCCCGCGCCGCCCGAATGGATCAATGTGCCGTCGATATCAAAAAGGAGGAGGCGCTTTGCGATTGTGGATCGTCGGCTGCGGATTGCGGATTGAGTTTGCATTTCTCTAGCGGCGCTCTGTCTGCCAGGCCGTTGTAAAGTCATCTGATTTTGCGGGCCGAGCATTTTCAAAATCGACAGTTTGGAAACGTGTTGGGGTAAAGACCGCCGCTACAGATTACAAAGCCGGCGCGTGCATCATCAGCACCGCGATCATGCTTCCGAGAAAGACGAGCAACACAATTCCCAGGCCGATAAAAATTCCATTGCGAACCGGGTCGGCCTCCTCTCTTTGATGCTGGAACTGCGACGCATTGCTAAACTCGGCGGACGCTCCGTCTAAGTCGGCGTTCGCAGCTTCTGAAATAGGGACCTTTGGCATACCTAGTTGTCATATCGAGCGAACTCGACATATCTCTCGTTGTCAATGTTTAGAGGTTCCTCGACCCGCTCGTAATGACAATAGCGTAGCCAATTGACCCGATAGCGGCGCACTCGCATAGTGCCGCTTCTCATGGCGATTGAGTTCACGCGCAACTTCTGCATCATCGCACATATCGATCACGGCAAGACAACACTGTCGGACCGGTTGCTTGAGAGCACGGGCACGATCCACGAACGTGAAAAGCAGGACCAGCTCCTTGATTCAATGGACCTGGAACGTGAGCGAGGGATCACGATCAAAGCGCATCCGGTGGCGATGCGTTACACGAGCAAATCTGGCCAAAGTTATCGGCTGAACCTGCTCGACACCCCGGGGCATGTCGATTTCGCCTATGAAGTTTCGCGAAGCCTCGCCGCATGCGAGGGCGCCCTGTTGGTGGTGGACGCGGCGCAAGGAGTGGAAGCGCAAACCGTGGCGAACGTTCACCTAGCTCACAAACAGGGGCTCACAATTATTCCGATTATCAACAAGATCGATCTGCCGAACGCCGACGTGGCCTCAGTGAAACGCCAGTTGGAAGAAATTCTTGCCATCCCTGCGGAAGAAGCGATTGAAGCGAGCGCAAAGATGGGGTTCGGCATCGAGGAAATTCTTGAGGCAATTGTGAAACGCTTTCCGCCGCCGCAAACGCCAGCAGACCAGACGCTGCGCGCGCTCATTTTTGATTCTGTTTTTGATGTTTATCGAGGCGTGGTCGGATACGTGCGTGTCGTTTCCGGCACAATGGAAGCGAATCACGCGATCACCTTAATGAGCAACAACGCGCGCTACGAGATTAAGGAGGTAGGGGTGCTTACGCCGAAAATGCTTCCGCAGGAAAAGCTGAATCCCGGGGACGTTGGCTATTTTATCGCAAATATCAAATCGACCGCGGACATAAAGATCGGCGACACCATCACGGACCAGCGTCACTCCGCGCGCGACCCGCTTCCCGGGTTTCAAGAAATTCATCCGATGGTCTTCAGCGGAATTTATCCCATCAATACCGGCGACTTCGAACATTTGAAGACGGCAATCGGGAAACTGCGTCTGAATGACGCTGCGTTTGTTTATCAACCGGAAAGCTCCGTCGCGCTTGGCTTCGGCTTTCGCTGCGGATTTCTTGGTTTGCTTCACATGGAGATCATCCAGGAACGGCTCCGGCGCGAGTATAACATGGACATCATCGCGACGAGTCCCAGCGTGATTTATGAAGTGCTGACCACAGGCGGAGAAAAAGTCTTAATTGATAACCCCGCTCACCTGCCCAACCCGAGTCTGATCAGCGAGATTCGGGAGCCGATTGTAAAGGCGTACGTGCTTTGCCCAAACGAAAATATTGGTGACATACTGCAATTGATTCTGGAGAAACGCGGGCAGATGGAACGCACCGAATCGCTCGATACGCGACGTGTGATGTTGCATTGCGAATTGCCGCTCAACGAAATTCTCGTCGATTTCAATGACAAGATTAAAAGCATCACGCGCGGTTACGGTTCGATGGATTACGAGCACGCCGGCTACCGGGCGGCGAAATTGGTGAAACTGGACGTGCTCGTGAATGGCGAACCGGTCGATGCGTTTTCGACAATCGTGCACAAAGACCGTGCCGAGGCGCGCGGACGTCAGCTCGCAGCCAAATTGAAGGAAGTGATCCCGCGTCAGCTTTACCAGGTCGCGATTCAAGCGGCCATTGGCGGGAAAATTATTGCGCGCGAGAGTGTTTCGGCGTTACGGAAAAATGTGACCGCGAAATGCTACGGTGGCGATATCACCCGCAAACGGAAATTGCTGGAGAAACAAAAGGAAGGAAAAAAACGGATGAAAAGTATCGGGAAAATCAACATTCCTCAGGAAGCGTTCATTGAGGTGTTAAAGGCGCAGTGACTCTTGCGATGAGAGATTCCTCGACTGCGCTTGGCTCCGCTCGGAATGACAATGGGCTGCGGGTTCGGTCATTCGTGCTTCGTCATTGGTTCGTCATTCGACATTCGAGCTTCGTCATTTTTTGAATCATGTTCACATCGCGTCACGTTAAACACAGCAGATTGCTCCTGCGGCATGCCCGGAAGTACCTGCGCTACAAGGATGACCAGCTCAGCGCGTCGGACCGCGAACAGATCCTCGCCGGTATGAAGAGCCTCCGCGAAGCGTTACATGACAGAGACCGCGAGAGAGTTCACAGCGCGGCCGATACACTTGATAAGACCCTACACAGGTTGACGCCTGTGACTTGGGAATCGCATTGGCGAGAGAATTGCGAGGTAATTTTGGTGGCGATCGTCGTGGCAGTAGGCATTCGCTCCTATTTCTTGCAGCCGTTTAAAATTCCCACCGGCTCAATGCAACCGACGTTAAACGGAATTATTGGCCATCCCAGCGCCGATCCGGCTCCAAATATTCTGCGACAGATCGGCGAGTTCATTGTTGCGGGTCGCAATTACATCAACGTGGTTTCGCGTGAGGATGATCAGGTTTCTGAAATTGTGCCAAAAAAAATCCTGTTCTTTTTTACCTTTTCGCGACTGATCTGCCAGCGGCAACACTTTCTTGTGTATGCGTCGCCCGACACCCTGGGTCATGACTTCAACGTTTTCCCGGGTCGCATTTTCCACCGTGGTGAAATCATTGCCAGAGGCGCAATCGACACCGGCGACCAGGTCTTTGTTGACAAATTTACCTACAATTTTGTTAAGCCGCACCGCGGCGATGTTTTTGTCTTTAGGACGAATCATATTCCAGGGATTCGGGAAGATCCGGAGGCAGGCGCGCCATTTTACATTAAACGTCTAGCTGGATTGCCAGGCGATACTCTGCGGATCGACCCGCCATTTCTCTATGCGAATGGCAAGAAAGCGGAAGGCTACGGGTTCGAGCGGGTAATGTCAGCAAAACCTCCATACCGCGGTTATGCCTTGGGCCATGACTATCTGTCGAGACCCGATCAATCGTATACGGTGCCGCGGAACGGTTATTTCGCCATGGGCGATAACAGTTATAACAGCTACGACAGCCGTTACTGGGGGGCGGTGCCGGACGTAAATGTCGTCGGGCGCGGTTTGTTAGTTTACTGGCCGTTCTATCCGCACTGGGGCCTGATTCGCTAGGCAAATGACGGAGCACTGGAATGATGCGACCAGGTGATCCCGAATACTCCAATACTCCACCACTCCAATGTTGCCACTCTCGTTCTTGCTGAGATGTGGCGAAGCGTGCCCCGTCTCTATGGGTTATATGGGTTGCTGGGGCTTTGCGGTGGCTATGCGGCAGTGATGTTTTTCAATCCAGTGCGACGTGCACTGGCCGAGGGTTTTCGCTGTGTCGGGCGCTACAAGCGTATTTGGATCACGTTTGCCCTGCTCGGTTTTGGCTATTTCGTTTTTCAGTTCGTCACGTTCACGCCAATTCGAAACTGGTCCGATCTGGATCTCGCCCAGATCGCCTCATTACCTCAATGGTACTGGCCACGATTCACGGAGATTTGGAGGGAAACCCCCTTGCCTGCGCTGGAAGGGGTGGCAGGAATTTTCGACAACGCCACCACCACCTACCCCCTCTCAGTCGTAGCCGCCGTGTTCATGCTCGTCAATTGGCGCGGGCTGCATGGAGCGCTGGTTCGCGCATTGCGAAAACGATACGGTTTCTGGGGTTATCTTGTTTACTTAATTCTCTTACTGAGCGCACTCGCGTCGCTCTTGAAACCGATTGTATTCTGGCGATTACCGGAGTGGAGCGGTCTGGTCCCGGCTGCCGGCCTCCTGCGAATCTCTGCCACTGTGGATGCGACGGCATTCATTTTCGAATACCTGCTGGGAGTTTATATCCAAGTGTATCTCATTACTGTGTGTCTGGCCTGGATCAAAGGCGTTAGCTTTGAAGAAGGAGAACTATTCCGCTTCGCCATGCGGCGCTTTAGTTATGTGTTGGAATGGGCGGGCATTGTCGTCGCAGTCAGCACGTTGATTGTCCGGGTACCCCTCGTCCTTGCCTACTTCACGAATATTCCCGGCGTCCTCGATTACCTGCCGATTGCGCGGGTGCTGATGAGCGGTTTGATCATTGCCTTTTGCTCGGTCCAAATCTCACTGGCGCTTCACAACGAAACATTGATCGAAGCGATGCGCGCCCACGCCCAGTTCGTCCGTCAAAATGCAGGCCGCCTCGCCTGGTTTTTGATCATTTGCGGGCTGCACTTTTTTGCCATCATGATCTGCGACGCTGTCATGCGCAGCGCCATTGCCGACCGCCTTGGCGCACTCTTTCTGTGGAAATTCAGTTTTGCTTTTCTTCGCGGAATCGTTACCGGATGGCTTTTGGCTTCGTGGGTCTGCCTATTTCGCCATTGCGAAAACCGCCGCATTAACCAGGAGAAATGGATTCAGTACTAAAAAGCTGGCGTGCAAGAGGGCGGATGTGAATGCCGCGACGATCACGCGCCAGAGCAAATCGAATTTGGCACTGGCGTTCATTTCTTTGGGCCGCGAACGCAAACGCGACATCATTATTTTCTACGCATTTTGCCGAGTGATCGATGATATTGCCGATTCCGCGGAGTTAACGCTGGCAGAGAAAGAACTGCGTTTGGCTAAATGGCGCCAGATGCTCCAGGCGCCCGCTCCAGACGAACCGCTCCTTGCTCAGGACGTAAGACTTTTGATTGAGAAATATTCGCTGCCGGTTGGCATGTTCGAGGAAATTATTGCAGGAGTAGAAATGGACTTGAGCATCCGGCGCTATTCCACCTTTGAAGACCTCAGGATGTACTGCTATCGGGTCGCCTGTGCAGTTGGACTGGTAAGCATTGAGATCTTTGGCTATCGAAATGCAGACTGCAAACAATATGCAATCGAGTTGGGGTTGGCTTTACAAATGACCAACATCATCCGCGACGTAGGGAAAGATTTGCAGGACGGCCGCATCTATCTCCCTCAGGAAGACCTGACGCGGTTCAATTACTCCGAAGGAGAACTGAAAGACCGGCAATACAACGAACGCTTTCTTCGCCTGATGGAATTCGAAGCAGCGCGTGCGCGGGAGTTTTTCTCCCAGGCGGCGGCTGCGCTGCCGAGTGAAGACCGAAGAACGATGGCGCCCGCGGAAATCATGGCCTCGATTTACCGGGGTCTGCTCCGTCAAATTCAGCTGGACAAATTTCGCGTCTTCGAAAAAGAATATCGGCTAAGCAAGCTGGAGAAAGCAGCCCGGATTGCGACGCAACTTCTTAAATCTTTTTGAATTTGACGCCGCGAACATCCGTCTGAGTTTCCAGCTGCGAAATCTTACGAAGGACAAATCTATGAAAATGAAATCTCTGAAAATTCTGTCGGCGATCACGATTGCGTTGTTTGTGCTCGGCACAACGCTTTACGCGCAAGGCACGGACTCGCGCATAGGCAGTATAGGGCGTGAACGGGTTGAGCATGGGGCGACCCCAGCTACGGCGATCACCAAAGCAGAGGCGGAAAAAAAGTATCCGCTGCGGGGAGGGAGTTACCCCACCGGTCAGCGAGATCCTCATGATCCGTCGGGAGTTGTTGTGAGCCCGTACCCGCCGCATGAAAAGTACGACTGCTCGAAGGTCGCACACGGCGGGTTGGTTGTTGATGGTAAGGTAAACAAGGTCTTTGTAAGGCCCTAAACCGCTAAAAACTTCAGACTGCAGAAGAACCCGCGAGAGCGGATCGTGCAGATTTGCTTCGCAACAACTCTGCCCGCATGCGGTTAATCAGTTCATCGGGCACACTCAATTTTATGAGGATGAATACCCCCATACTTGTCTCAGGGATTTCGCTGAGCTGTCTTGTTCTAACTTCCTGTGACACGCCCGTCGGTCAAGGCGCGGCGTGGGGGGCTGCTACGGGCGCGATCATCGGCGGCGCGGCGACTGGTCACGTTCGCGGCGCATCAATCGGCGCGGCCGCAGGAGCTGCGGCTGGCGCGCTAACTGGCGCAGCTATTCAGCAGGATCAAGTTGCACGTTATGCTCCGCCGCCACCGGACGGTTGGCCTTACGCGCGCTGGGCTGGAAGGCCGGGGTTTTACTACAGCCCTTACACCGGGCGCGTTTACGATTTGCGTGGGGTGCCGCCCGGTGGTCTTACTCGGGATGTTGATACGGGCCGGCTTTTCCGCAAACCATAGCCGACTGCGAGCGTCAGGTCAGCGCGTCTGCGCTTGAAGCGCATCGACGAGCGCTCGCGCTTCGTCGGTCATCTTCAACAACTCCGGCCACGGACGGCGATAGTTTTCGCCTGGCAATTTTCGCGTGGCGTCAAATCCCATGTGGGAACCGATGTTCTGTTCGCTCGGCGCATGGTCTAAGGAGTCGCTTGGATTTTTGATGATGGTTGTGTCTCGCCCCGGATCTGTGTTCGCGCACAAGCGGAAAAGCACCTCGCTTGTGTTGTGTACGTCGCAATCTTCATCCACGGCGATGATGTATTTGCTGAACATCATTTGGCCCATACCCCAGAGACCGTGCATTACTTTGAACGCCTGATAAGGGTATTGTTTCCGAATGCTGACAAAGACCAGATTGTGAAAAACGCCTTCGGGCGGCAGCGTCATATCCACGATTTCGGGAAAATTCATTTTGAACACCGGCAGGAAAATCCGCACACAAGCGTCGCCGATGTAGTAATCCTCCATTGGCGGAATGCCGACGATTGTTGTTGGATAAATCGCATCCCGCCGATGCGTGATCGCTGTTAAATGGAAAACGGGATAATCTTCAATCGCGGTGTAAAACCCGGTGTGATCGCCAAACGGTCCCTCAGGCCGCATTTCACCCGGCTGCACATAACCTTCGAGAACAAAGTCCACGTCTGCGGGCACATCGAGGTCAATGGTTTTGCAGCGAACAAGCTCGATTGATTTCTTTCGCAGGAAGCCAGCAAAGAACAGTTCGTCCAATCCGTCCGGCAACGGCGCAGCTGCCGCGAAGGTGTAAACAGGGTCGCCACCGAGTGTGACTGCGACTGGCATGCGTTCACCGCGTTCGTAATAACGTTTGCCGTGGCGCGCGCCTACCTTATGAAGTTGCCAATGCATTGCGGTCGTGGCCTCGTCATAGACTTGCATCCGGTAAATGCCGATGTTGCGCGCACCTGTCTCCGGGTCGCGCGTGTGCACATTTGGCAGGGTAATGAAACGCCCGCCATCTTTTGGCCAACATTTGAGGATCGGAAGATCATGCAACGAAAAAGTGTCTCCATTGCCGATTTGGTGCACGATTTCCTGGCACGACGCTTCGCGCACCGATTTTGGGCGCGCATGCAGCAGATGAATCCCTTGTTTAAGCAAGGTCCAACCTTCACGCAGGTCGGTTGGCGGTTTTGCTTTCAGAATAAGTTGAATTTCCTGGGCTATGTCTGCGACGTCCGCCACCTGTAGCGCAAGCGCCATGCGGCGGCGCGATCCCATTGTGTTGATTGCGACCGGGAATTCTGATTTTCTTCCAGCGACAATCGGTTGCTCGAACAAAAGAGCTTTTCCGCCGCCGGAAGATTTCATCTCGCGATCCGCCCATTCAGTGATGAGCAGATCTGTATCGACAGGAATTGCGACGCGTTTCAGCTCGCCCGCTTGTTCAAGGGCATCGAGGAACTGTCGAAATGAGCGATAAGCCATTGATGAAACGCACCGGAATACTGACTCCTCCGGCGGCACAATGCGACAGAATTTTTGATCGGCTCTAGTTACAAGCCAGATAATGGAAGGCTACAACCCTGCCGTTGGCGAAAGTGACGACCTTGCCTGGGTAAGGGATACTTGGTGGGATGTCCGAATAATAAAATGGATCGTACAAAGGAGCCCCGAGATATGGGTCCCACGGCCCGTAGCCTGGATAATAGGGGTACGTCACGTAGTAAATGTAAGCCCAGGTCTCCGTTCGACCGGCGCCCATGTTGCCCACAATTTTTCGATCGGGTGAACCCCACGCCAGCCACACGGCCGTTCGTGACATGCCAATACGAACTTGCCCCTGGCCAACCAGCGCTTGGTCTCTGTGCGACAGACTCTGGTAAAGGTCTGGATGCTCAGAAATTCGCGTTTGGGTGTTGAACAACTGGTGAGAATGAGCGCACCCGTCGTAAGGGCGAGTGTCGATGCCGCAACGAAAAATCGACGCTTCATTGCTATGAGGAAACCATACCCGCCACGAAGTTGGCAAGCCAAACTCGGCGTTACAGCGGCGGTGGCGACGGCAGGTACCGGAAGAACACAACTCTGCCGTTTGAGAAGGTGACCCCTCTGGACGGGTACGGGAACTTTGGCGGGATGTATGACCAATCAAATGGGCCATAATAATAGGGCCCGCCGTAGCTGGGAGGCGTATTGTAACGTATGTAGACCCACGTTTCAGTGGGACGACCACGCACATTGCCGGGCAGCTTTTGATCAGGTGTACCCCATGCGAGCCATACCGCGTCCATCGTCATACCTGGGCGAATCTGCCCTTGGCTGACCAATGCCTGGTCGGTCGCCGAGAGACGCTGATAGATTTCGGGATGTTGGGAAATGCGCGCATCTGTCGTTGCACAACTACTCAAAATCAGGGTCCCAGCTGCCATCCCGAATGTCAGCGCGACGGACAAGACTCGACGCTGCATAGCGTGACGATCATACGTCTCAACTACATTCAGTCAATTGATGCGCTTGGTTGATTCATGACCGCGTTCTCCGTAACGTGTCGGCGGATGCAAGATCGTCACGGCCATCGGATTTCTTATCTGCGCGTCTCGATCACAGACCGCTGCAATGAGCGTTGCAGCTATTGCATGCCGCAGGAATTGCAGGAATGGTTGCCGCGCGAGGAAATTCTAAGCTTCGAGGAAACGCTGCGGCTGATTCGGATCGCCGCGGAGCTGGGTGTTTCAAAGGTGAGAGTTACTGGTGGCGAGCCGCTGACGCGCCGGGATGTGCTCAATTTCGTTCGGCGGATCCCTGAGATTCCTGGGATCAAGAGCATCGGTCTCTCAACGAACGGGACGCTGCTTGCGCGCGAAATAACATCGGTCAAGACCATGGCGGCAGCCTTGCGGGACGCAGGTGTGCAATCGGTAAACATTTCGCTCGATACGCTGGATCGAGATGCTTACTCACAAATCACCGGTCGGGATTTCCATGAACACGTTCTCAGGGGAATCGATGCAGCCATTAGCGCAGACTTCGATCAAATCAAACTGAACACCGTATTAATGCGTGGCCGAAACGAAGATCAACTGATCCCGCTGGTAGAATTCGCCGGGGCGCGCGATTTGATTCTGCGTTTCATCGAGATGATGCCGGTGAGCACAATCGACGTTCTGGACGAAAATAATTTCATTTCGGTTCTTGAAGCGAAACGGCTAATTGAATCGTTGTACGGGTGTTTGATTCCCGAGGCGGAATTTCGGACGAACGGTCCAGCCGCGTACTACCAAATTCCCGGTCGGAAACAGCGTATTGGCTTCATCGGGGCGATGACAAACCTGCATTTCTGCGAAAGCTGCAACAAACTTCGCCTCACATGCGACGGGAAATTGCGTCCATGTCTCGGCAGCTACCTTGAGTTCGACATCATGAAACCGCTGCGGGCCGGCGCGAGTGATGCGGAGCTGAGGCAATTCTTTCTTGATGTCGTCGAGCGCAAACCTGCACAGCACGATTTCAGAGACAATTATCAACCGAACCGCAAGATGATCGCCATCGGTGGCTGACGAATGCGCCGGCTCACTCACATTGGACCCAATGGCCGGGCACAGATGGTTGACGTTTCGGCGAAATCAATGAGTAAGCGAAGAGCTGTGGCGGCCGGCAAAATCAGACTCCGGCGCGAGACACTCGACCTGATCAAGAACGATCGAATCGCAAAGGGCAACGTTTTCGCGACGGCGCGAATTGCCGGCATCCAAGCTGCGAAGCAAACGGCGCAGCTAATTCCGCTGTGTCACACCCTGCCGCTCGGCGAAGTTAAGATCGACATTGTCACTTCAAAGGAGAGCGCGAATGTGAAGTGCACGG
>JBGPNR010000008.1:0-19363 GCA_041487635.1 Candidatus Udaeobacter sp.
CCAAACCGGCAGCAAAATTGCCTTTCGTCATCTCAAGAGACTCGTCCGCCGTCTGCACATTTTTTGTCTCCGATTCGAGGACGCGATCTGCTTGTTGAAGGTCCAAGAATGCGCTGCGCACTTCTGAGGCAACGCTCCGCCGCGCTGCTGCCAGAGCTTGCACTGCTGCCTCGCGCCGGGCGCGTGTCGCCTGCATGCGACCTTTCGTCGCGAATCCGTCGAAGATATTCCACGTTGCGTTTATCCCTACCACACCACCGTAGTTAAATTCCTGGCCGACATCCGGGTCACGCTCGCTGTAAACTTCATACCCAGAAAAAGCCCGCACATGCGGACGCATCGCGCTCCGATCCAGAACGTATTGTCGATCTTCAATCTCGATATCCTTCTGCCGGACTTTGATAACAGGCCGGTTCGTGTCGGCTCGGGCGAGGCAATCGTTAAGATCCGCGTGATTGGGCCGATATTGCAATTCACCGGAAATCTCGAACGGCGGCGCCTGCCGTCCCGGCGGCAGATCGGTGCCGAAAAGTTCCGCCAACCGCAAGTAAGAGTTTTTCAATTCAGTCTGTGCATTGAACAGTTCTGGCCGCTCGTTGGCCAGCGCCACCTCGGCTCGTTGAACGTTCAATTTGCTTACGATCCCGGCGCTCAATTGTTCCTGCTGGTTTTTGAGTTCTTCGTCTAACACCCGAACAGAATCTTCGCGCACCCGGATCTTTGCGCGGTTCAGCAACAGTTCGTTGAAGGCGATTCGCACATCCATCGTCACGCGGTTAGCAATTTCCTGAAGCTCATAATTTGCTTTAGCGATGTTCAACTGTGCGATTGCCACCTGGCTGGTTACTGCTCCGCCGGTGTAAAGGTTCTGTTCGAGGCGCAATATTGCGTTGTAATCTTCTTGTCGCAGGTTCGTCTCGCTCTGAGTCTGTCGTTTATCGTACAGCCCGCTGGAGGTTAATGAGGGCAGAAATCCGGAACGTGCTTCAATGAAACCGCCATGCGCTGCCAGGATCTTCTTGCGCGCAATCAAGATTTCCGGGTTGCGCTCTTGGGCGACAGCCACCGCCTGGTCGATCGTGTACACGGGGAGGGCCCAGAGCGCTTTCGGAGAAGCGGCCAATGCCGCAGCGATCAGCATGCTGATGGCCGCAAACTTCAAGCGCATTTCGTTTTATCTCCTTGCAAGGGCTTTCCTTGCACCAGGAATGCCCGTGACTTTTCCCCTTATATCAGTTCTTGCAAGCCAGCGCGACTTCGGACACATTCCGCGCTTGCAATACTTGGAGCGCCCCTACGGGCACAACTACCCTTAAAACGGCCTAATTTGTGTCTTGCTCCGAATAATCTAAATCAGGTAGCCTTTCAGCTTTAACAATTTAGAAATGAGAAAAATAAGAATCGCCATTGTCGGGGTTGGCAACTGCGCCAGCTCTCTTGTCCAGGGAATCAATTTTTATGACGGCGCCTCCGCCAACGGGACTGCCATCGGGTTGATGCACCGGCAGATTGGTTTCTACCGGCCAAGCGATATCGAGGTTGTCGCTGCTTTTGACATCGACCGCCGTAAAGTCGGTCTGGACGTCAGCAAAGCGATCTTCTCGCCCCCGAATTGCACAAAGGCCTTCTGTGAGAAAATCAAACTTACCGGCGCAATCGTGAAGATGGGCTGCGTTTTGGACGGCTATCCTCCGCATATGAGCGATCAGGATCCGCTTCGCACATTTCTTCCACTGGAGAAAGAATCCACTCGCGAAGAGATCATCGCCGAATTGAAAAATTCCTCGGCGGAACTGATGGTGAATTATCTCCCTGTCGGCTCTGAACAGGCGACCCGTTTTTATGCCGGCTGCGCGCTCGAAGCGGGGCTGGGGTTTGTGAACAATATTCCGGTGTTCATCGCGAGCGATCCCAAATGGTCGAAACGTTTCGCCGACAAAAATCTGCCCCTTATTGGCGACGATATTAAGGCGCAAATGGGCGCGACGATCCTGCATCGGGCGCTCGTGGATCTTTTTCGCAAGCGCGGCGTGAAAGTTGTGCGCACCTATCAATTGAACACGGGCGGCAACACCGATTTCCTGAACATGCTCAATCGCACTCGCCTTGCCTCGAAGAAAACATCAAAGACTGAAGCGGTGCAATCTGTGATTGGCGACCGCCTGGCGGATGAAAATATTCACATCGGCCCGAGCGATTACGTGCCGTGGCAGCTCGACAATAAGATTGCTTTCATTCGCGTGGAAGGCCGGCTCTTCGGCGATGTGCCGATGGAAATCGATCTAAAACTTTCCGTCGAAGACTCGCCAAATTCCGCGGGCGTGGCCATCGACGCCATCCGTTGCTGCAAACTTGCGCTCGATCGTGGCATCGGTGGCGTGCTGCATTCCCCCTCCGCCTATTTCTCCAAACATCCGCCGGTTCAAATGACCGACGACGAAGCCTATCGCTGCGTCGAGCAATTCATCCGCGGCGAGCGCGAGAGCTAGTCAGCTCGAACGCAACGAGGTAGCCCAACCCCTTTTGGGGGTTGTGTCTTCCCGTCAAAAACCATCGGGCGCGACCGGTCGAATCTCATCTTCGAGTCGCCCGGGCGGGAGCTGTTCCAGCCGGTGCCATTCGGTTTGGAGTTCCTCCGCAGAGTAAAGCAGCAGATGGCCCAGCGCGGTCGAGAACAAACCCGCTTCCACTTCAAGGCCTGTAATTTCCCCGACCGCTTTCCAGTAAGCCGCCAGCTGCGGGCGGTAACGGGCGCGAAAGATTTCGGCATCGCTTGAGGAAACATCATTCGTTTTCCAATCAAGCAGAAGACACCGGCCGTTTTTGCGATTAATCATGATCGAGTCGATCAAGCCTTCAAGCACGCTGCGGTCGTTCCTGCGCCACGAAAATGGAAACTCGGCATGAAATAATGTTTCATCGCTCGCAAGAAAACGGGCAATGCTGGCGTCGCTGAACAAATTCCGGCGCGTGGCGTTCCAGTCTTTCACCGTGGCTTTTGCGTCGGGAGACATCGGCAATTGTTTTTCGAATAACTTTTGCGCGGAATCGATTCCGCCTTTCCAATCCAGGCGCTCGAAAAATTTGTGCCACCAACGGCCATAGAGGGTGGCCAGATTATCGAGCCGCGAGCGCGCCCGCACCTCTGCCGTCACTTCCGAATCGAGCGCGCTCGGTGTGATCTTGCGCACGAATTCCGAAGCGCGTTTCGCCGCGCGCTTGAGTTCGGGAGAAGTTAACGGTTCGATTTCGGCGCCGTTTTTCTGCGACGCGCGCCGCACGGTCTGGGAAGGTTCGAGAACCTCATCGATCGTGCTGCTGTGTCGATCGAATTCGCCGGAATAAGAATCCTTGTCGCGAATCAGCCGTCGAAGTTGTGCTGTTCTGGGCAGTTTGCCCTCGCTGCTAGTGAAGATTTCCTGATCGAGCACAACTACGAGCGTGTGGCGCGCCCGCGTTGTTGCGACATACAGAAGGCGTTCCAGTTCCTGCTGTTGGGCACGCTCGATCGCGTCTTTCAAATCCTTCGATTTGTCTTGTTTGGCGAACGCGATAATCAGCTCGCCATCCACGGGCGATTTCACCAAATGCGGATAAGGCGGCGAGTGCGGCCGCAGCTCGCGCGCGAGGAATGGCACGATCACAGCCTGCCATTCCGAGCCTTTCGCCTTGTGCGAAGTGATGAGTTGGATCGCGTTGTCGTCGGCGGAAAAACGGGCGGCGCGCGGCGTCACGAAATCGTTGCGTAGGTGTTCGGCGAACTCTGCCAGGATCATTCCGTTCGCTTCCGCTTCCGCCGTTTGTGCGAGCAAGGCATCGAGTTCGCGTGCGAGATCGCCGAACTCCGTCGCGGGTAATAGGAGCAAACGCTGGCGCAATTGCGTTTGTTCGATGATCAAAGTGACGGCGTCGAATAAAGCCGGACCTTCTGCGCGTTGGCGAATTTCCGCGAGCGTACGTAAGAGCGAGGAAATTCTTCCGGTCGCCGATAAAATCTCGTCGATGCGAAATCTGGCTTTCTGCCCTTCGGAAAAGACCGCAAGATCGTGATCGGACGCGCCGAAGATGTCGCGGAGGACGCCGACGATTTCGTAAGCATTGAGCGGGTCTGTCATGATCGTGAGGAGCGCGGTCAGCCACGCATAAGCCGGGCTATCGCCTTTGACATCGTTTTCAGATTGTATCGCCACCGGCAAACCGACGCGGCGTAACGCTGCGGCCGTCGTTTGCAGCCAGGCTTTGCGCGGACAAAGGATCGCCACTTCCCGCCACGAATCGGCCGAAAGTTTTTTCAGTCCTGCGTCCTTGATCCATCGCGCAAGATATTCCACTTCGATGCGTGCCTTTTGGTAGTCCTTCAGCTTTTTTCCTTCCGGCAACAACTCCTTCGCGACAAGCGGCACGCGAATGACTTTCCCGGGAAGAATTCCCGGGCGCGGTTGCAATTCGACGAAGCGCACCTGTCCGTCCTTGTTATTCAAAATCTCACGGAAAGTTTCGTTAACGAAATCGAGCTGCTTCTGGTCGAGCCGAAACGTGACGGCAAATTCCAAACTCTCGCCGTGCTTGTCGGCAATGAGCGCTTCATGAACAGCCCGGTAATAGTTCAGGTCCGCCCGCTGCCAGTAAATCGATTGCTGGAAATCGCCGACCATGCAGAAGTGGCCGGGCCGCGGACCCAGATGCCGATCTTGCAACCAAAGACCCCTCGCTTCCGGCGGGCGAGTCGCTTCCAACAGCACGGAAAATTGCAGCGGCTCGGTGTCCTGCGCCTCGTCGAGAATGACACGAAAGTTTTCTTCGCGAATCCTCTGCGCGGCGACCGGATGTTGCAGCAACTCTTCCGCGAGCGCGATTTGATCTCCGTAGGTGACGAGTCCGTGGTCGAGTCGAAAATCGAGATAATCACGTTGCACCTCCGCGGCGACGCAGGTGGCGGCGTGGCAGATCCATTTTCGCAAAGGCGCAAATTTCTCCTGCCAGAGCTGAGTGAACCTGGCGTTTGCGGCCGTGAAACAAAACGGCCAGCGCAGGTATTCCCAATCGCCGGCGAAACGCCTTTCCCACTCGCGCAATTCCGCCTGCGATTTACGGATGTTGTCGTTTCCCTTTCCCTTATCCGACTGTGAGTA
Organism: Candidatus Udaeobacter sp.; assembly: GCA_041487635.1. Classification (GTDB taxonomy): domain Bacteria; phylum Verrucomicrobiota; class Verrucomicrobiia; order Chthoniobacterales; family UBA10450; genus Udaeobacter. Next base: position 5,133 of record JBGPNR010000008.1, read on the forward strand.
GACTTCCGCGAAATCGAGAGTCGGACATGACGATGGCGGTGGCACGCGTAACGCAGCTGAGCCTGCGCGTCGGGCCAGCTCCATGAGGTCGCGCGCCTGCACGAGACGCAGAAGCATAGCGCGGTCTTTGTCGCCTAAGGACCGGCCAATTCGAGTTTGGTTTTGTGCAAACTCCTGCCAGAGGTCGTCGTCGTCTTCGACCAACTCGAGTGGTGCAGGCAAACCAAGATAATGACCGAAGTCGGTCAGGAGTTTCGTGCAAAACGAATGGATTGTACCGAAGAAGGCGCGGTTGAATGCAGTCTGCACTTCCTGTCGCAAATTTTCCTCGAGCAGAGCTTGCCGCGTGCGTTGTTGCATTTCGTCCGCCGCACGATTGGTGAAGGTCACGACTACCAGATGCGGCAGAGTGTCCGCGGCGTTCGGCGAACGCGCGATCGACAAAACGCGCTGCGTGATCGCAGTGGTTTTGCCCGAACCGGCCGACGCGACCACGGAAAAATTGCGGTCCAGCTCGCTGGCAAAACGAGCGCGTGTGGATTCGTCGCGCGGCTTCACCATGTTTCCCACTCCTCTTTCTCAAGGACGAGCGCGGGATGCGTCAGCGCCCATTTATCTTCCAAAATGTCGTTATCGATCTGCAACGTCGCGAGCGGATAGAGCGCGCTGTAACCAAAGGCCGGACGGATTTCACCTTTCATTCCGAAAACCCCGGTACGCTGCATTTCCGCCAGATCGCCAAAGACGTCGGTATGCGCTGCTAGATCGACAACGGACAATTGTGGCGCGACGTTTTTAACCACGAGCGAAATGATGCTCGCGCTCACTTCGGCGGCGCCCAGCTCGCGCATGGCTAGCGCGTAAAGACCGAGCTGCAACGTTGTGCCTTTAACCAGATTGTCGTGCAGATCGGAGGCCTTCAGTTCCTTGGTCGAACCGGTTTTGTAATCGACAACCCAAATCTTTTGCCCGGCGAAACTGCCCGCGTCATTTTGCGCTAGCGCCAAATCGATTTGGCCGTGCAGCTGAAGCTCCACGCCATCGGCAATTTTCACCGCACCTTCGCGACCAACGGCCACCTCCGTCGCCATCCATTCCCACCCTTTCGCACTTCCGATTTTAGCGCCGAGGTACCGCGCGAGATAAAGCGCGTTCAACCAGCCCGAAGTCCACCAATCAGGGACGACTTTGCCTAACAACTCGCAAAGACGCCGAAGTGCCGCACAGCGTTCGTCCGCGGCAATCCGGATGCGCTTGTCGATCTTTGTTAGGGCCGGAAACGCCGAGAAAATCCTCCCGTCCCGGGCTTCGATAATATTCGCCAGCCAGTCATGCACCCATTTACCTGTCGTCGCCGTCCACGAATTCGCGGCGTCCTCTGGTGCTTCCACGCCGAGATAACGCTTCATCCAGATAATTGCTGGCGACGAAACCATTCGTTGGAGATCGCTCACACTCAGCGTCCGCACCGGTCGATACGACTCGTTAGGCCGCAATGAGAAATCATATTCACCGGCAGGTTTGGAGGAGTCACGGCGGGTGTTGAACGCGATGAGCGTTTGCTGCACGTCCGTCGCTACCGCAGCAGGCTTTGGCAACAGCGCGGTGGCGCGTTGCAGATTTTTTAACGTCGTTTGGGTGAGGGGCTCACCCCGCGTTTTGAGATAAAGTTCGGTAAAACATTCGCTCGGATTCCAGAAGCGCTCCGGCGCATCTTCCTGCACCAGACTGGCCGCGACCGTCACTCCTTCGCTGGCCGATTCGAGGAGTGCATCGAATTGCCGCAACGCGATCGCGCGTTGCTCGCCCGGCCCGACATAGAGCGAATGGTTTTGGCGCACACTGGTGTGGCCCTCGCCCTGGCTTCCCTGGCGCGCGGCGCGCTTGTTGAGCTGTTGCACGCTGTGATTGAACGCATGAATTTCTTCGGCGCGTGCGAACTCTGCGCCGGCCGGCGGCGGCCACGCGCCTTCGTTCCAGCCGGCAAGAATCAAGTGCGACCATTCCTGATTTTGCGCGCGCGCCACCGTGAGCAATTGGACGCGCGCATACGGATGGTCGCCTGCGGCGGAGCGGGCGGCAGCTGAGGTCGCAGCCGTTTCTTCCAGCCAGCGCAAAAAAAGCGAGCGTGAAAATTTCGCATCGAGACGCTGCGACCAATCACGCGCGACGCTGGCAAGTTCGAGCGCGTGTTGCTTCCAGTCGAGATGGGCGAGCGCGGCGTGAGTCTGTTCGAGAAACTGCGCGAGAGTGGCGCGCGGCGGGAGAAACGGCAGCGCCCGCAGAGCTTCGGTGGCCGACTGAGATTTGTCGTCCACGCGCGTGGCACAGAATTCGCGCAGCAGTTCGAGATCGTCCAGCAACACCTCGTTGTAACTTTCGCGCAGAATTTTTTCGAAAACTTGTTGGCTGATTTTGGGCGATACGACCGCCGGGTCGGGCAACGCATTTAGAAAACGCAGAAAGGAATTGAGTCGTGGCCCGCGTTGCAATTCGATCCAGGCCTGCCACTCCGCCGATTCGAAAATGCCGGGAACAATGTGACCGAGTCCGTCATTGTGCGGGATTTCAAGCCGCTCCAGCGAGCTCGCGACCAGCCGCGGCAACGCCCCGCTGCCGGGAAAAATCACGCCGAGCCGCGTGTATTTCTCATCTGCCAAATAACGAACGCATTGCCGCGCGATCGCTTCGGCTTGTTGCGAAAAGTTTGTGCCGATCAGAAAATCAAAGCGCTTCGTCGTTTCCGCGCCTCCGCGCATTTCGATTTCGCTGAAAAGCGAATCGCCGAGCGCGCTGGCTGCTCTCGGCGAGCGTTGGGCTTCGCCACAAACTTCTTCCCAAGAGCCGATCCAGCAAAGATCGACATCGGAAAAGTTTTCTCGCGGCTCTTCGAGTACGATCGTGGCGTTTTCTGCCAGTTCGACCGCGGCGCGCAGGAGAAACCACTCTGCCCAATGGGCTCCGTCGAATCCGGTGATAAGCACGCGAGAAAATTCCCTGACACGTGCCGCTTGTTGCAAACGCCTTCGATCAGTCTCGCCGGGAAGTACAAACCCGCATTTTCTCAGCAGCTCGTTAAAACGCTGAACCACTGGCGCAAACGATGACAGCCCGAGTTCTTGGAATTTCCAACCTGCAGTTTCGAGGCGATCCAATGCGCGCAGCAATAGCGCGGGCGCACGAGCAACAGCTTTGGCAGCAAGTGCTTCAGATTCGTCAGGCCGATCTTCCATTTCGCTAGCCGCAATTGCGAGCAGCAAACGGAGATGTTCAGGCTCAGCAGCCGGGATCGCATCATCTAGCGCGAGCAACGCACGTAAACTCGACGGTGTCACAAACAGCAAACCCAGATGCGAACAGCCCTTTGCAATCAAGCGCGCCTTAAGATCGTTGGCCTGCCCTCGCGTGGGAACGACCACTAGCGCAGGCAACTCGCGTTGCCACGTTCCGGGCAAAACCTCGTCGAACCAGGGAGCGATCGCACTGTCCCAAGCTTCCTGCAGGGATGGTACAACGAGCAGAAGTGGCCCCGATCGTTTCACACGTTAAATGATCCTGCCAAGGATCCTTTTGTCCTCCACGCGTCGCGTAACGCCGTCTCGATCCAGCCGCTCGAGTAAGGGCACCATGATACGCCGCGAACTCTCAAGTGCCTGACGCAGCTCGCTTACGGTAGCCGGTCCATGCTTGGAAATGAATTCGGTGATTCTCGCCTTCATGTGTTCGAAATTATCCCGCAATAAGACTGCATCCGGACCCACTTCGATCACTTCTCCACTTTCAATCAAAAAGCGGAGAACATACTGCGCGCGTCGATCCGGTTCGATTTCACGGCGTGGCAGGGGATCGAATGGTTTATGCGAGAGCGATTCGCGGATCCTTCTCTCAATCGGCTCAAGGTCGGCGGGCAACACCGGTCGATGAGAAGTCCGCGCCATCGCCGAACCTTTGCGAACAAAATCGTCTGCGCAGAGCTCTGCAATGAGCGCCTCGAAAACATTTTCGAACTGATCGCCTAACGCGGCGCGAAGCTCGCTTAAATCCAAACCGAGGCGTTCTGGATTCCGTTTGTGCGCGTTGTCAATCAACTCGATCGCCTGGCCTCGCAATTTCTGCCAAAACTTGAGATTGGCTGCGATTTCTTCGCAGAGCACAATTTCGTTATCACGTTGGAGCCGCATCAACGCTTCGGAAATTTCGCTCGCGCTAAAGTGCGATTTGTTCAACAGCGTTCTTATCGACACAAATCCGCGCAGTCCAATTTCAGAACGAACGCAAAGATCAACGTCATCCGTAGCGCTGGCGCGCACTGACAACAATTCTAGCTGCGCGCCGCCGCGAATATTTGTGCAGTCCGGATCAAGCACGACACCGCCGGCGATAGTGTGTTGTTCTGACGCATCGCGAACGACAAACCGGTCTCCGACGAATGCGAAAATCGGAGATGCAAGCTTCAATCGCGCGGTCGCTTTTTTGCCGGGCTCCAGCGCCTTGGTTTCAACCAAAGTGACGCGCGCTGAAACTCGCAATGTGCCGTGATGCAGATAAACAGAGCTTCCATTCTTGAGCGGGCGAGCGGCCGGTTCTTTGGCGCGAAGTCGCGGCGATCTTTCCATCTGGGCGACAATCGTCGAGCTCGCCACAAGATCGCTATCGGTGATCACGTCACCGCGCTTGATCTGATCAATTGCGACATCGGGCAAATTAAGAGCTGTGCGCATACCGGGCTGCGCGCAGTCAATTTCTGCTCCGTGACTTTGAAGCGAACGGATCCGCGCTGGGAGCTTTTGCGGTTGAACGATGACGCTCTGGCCACGGTGAAATCGTCCACCAGTTAACGTTCCAGTGGCGACTGTGCCAATTCCGCGCAATGTGAATACGCGATCGACAAACAATCGCGGCTTCCCAAAATCGCGCTGTGGATGCATGGCCGCGAGTTCCAACGCAATCGCGCCCTTTAGATTTTGAATTCCCTCACCTGTGCGGACAGAAGTCGGAACAATCGCCGAGCGCGCAAAAACCGTCTCGCGCATTTGATTTCGAATTCCATCGGTGACGCTATCGATCTTTCTCAAATCGCTTTTCGCGAGCGCGACCACGGCCCGTTTCACTCCGAGATACATCAAAATTTGCAAATGCTCTTCCGTTTGCCGCATCCAGCCGTCGTCGGCTGCAACCACGAAAAGCGCGAGATCAATCGAGCCGACGCCCGCGATCATGTTCCGGACGAAATCCTCGTGGCCGGGAACGTCGATGATGCCTGCGTGAATCGTCTCGCCATTCGGCGCGGTCAGATTCAGTTCGGCGAAACCGAGCTCAATCGTGATTTTCCGCGCTTTTTCTTCCGGCAAGCGGTCCGGATCAGTTCCGGTCAGCGCTTTGACGAGTGCGCTTTTGCCGTGATCGACGTGGCCCGCCGTGGCGATGACGAAGTGCCGGGTGCTCACTTCCTGCACACCGTGCTAATTGCTTGAATGACCAGACCATCCTGCTGTGGGAAAATCGTGCGCAGATTGAGTTTGAAGCGATCATTCGCGATGTAACCAATAAGCGGAGGCGTTGACCGACGCAGACGGCCCGCGAACGCGACGACTGAGCAATTGCTCGGAACGATCTCAATCGTGACGGACGACATGCTCGATTTAGGCAATGTGCCACCGCCTGCTTTGGCAGCACTGCGGCCGATCGCGGTTTGCAGGCCAGGGCAGCTTTTCGACAGCTTATCACAGATTGCCGCAGCTCTGGCGCGCAATGCATCTTCGGAAACCTGCAACAGCGCCAACGTCGGGATGTCAGCAGTCTGTTGATTCAACTGAAGATCGACTGTGGCTTGCAGCGCAGCGAGACAAAGCTTGTCGCAGCGTAACGCGCGAAACAGCGGTTCGCGGTTCAAGGCCGCCACGAAGCGCTTTTTCCCAAGGATGATTCCTGCTTGTGGGCCGCCAAATAGTTTATCCCCGCTGAAGCAAACAAGATCGACGCCGCTTTTCAAAACCTCGGTCGGCGTCGGCTCGTGATCGGCAACTTTCAACTGTTCGATTGCGGCAATAGCGCCGCTGCCCAAGTCCTCGGCAAACGGAATGCGCTTCTTGCGCGCAAGCGTGCTGATCTCCTCCGACGAAGGCGATTCGACAAAACCGCTCATGAAAAAATTGCTGCGATGAACTTTCAGTATCATCGCGGTCGCGGGACCAATGGCTTGGGCATAATCATCCAGCGTTGTTTTGTTGGTCGCGCCGACTTCGCGCAGTTTTGCGCCCGTGGCTTCGATTATTTCGCCGATGCGAAATCCGCCGCCGATCTGCACGAGCTCGCCGCGTGAGATTACTACCTCCGGCGCGCCCTCGTCACGGCGAGCAGGCTGCGGTCGCGCCCTGCCGTTCTTTTTTGTGAAATGGTGAACGATTAGGACTAACGCGGCTGCGCAGTTGTTGACGACCGTGGCCGCGTCCGCTCCGCAAAGTAGCGCGAGCGCATTCTGGATGTAACTGCCGCGGCGGCCTCGGTCGCCTGTTGCAAGGTCGTATTCGAGATTCGAATAGCGTGATCCGATTTCGTTCAGCGCGCGGACGGCTTCAATCGCAAGTGGCGCGCGGCCGAAATTTGTATGAATGACGATCCCGGTGCCGTTGATGATCGGTTGAAGCCTGCTGGCGCGAAGTTCATCGAGCGAGCCCCGAAGATCAGATACGATCGATTCAAACTTGGGGACACCGACCCCTGCGCGAATCTGTGAAAGTCTGCGGCGGACAAGATCGACAACGATCGGACGCGGCAAATCGCACTGGCCGAGCGCGTCAAGGATTTTCGAGACGGCGGGGATTTGCCGCTGCGTGGATGATTTTAGCCGCCGGTGACGCATATCAACGGGCCGCGGCGTCGTCGTGGCACGATTTTTCCGATCAGCGCTGCGGAAGGTGTACCCTCTTTTCGCAGGATCATGAGCACGTTTTCAAGATTCGCTTCAGCCACACACAGCAGTAATCCGCCGCTAGTTTGCGCGTCGGTTAAAAGAACTCGTTGGTGCTCGTCTGTGCTTCCCCAATCAACAGCCACGGTTGTGGCAACCAGATTCTCGCGGCTACCCCCAGGGATGCAGCCTTGCTCGATCAGGTCGGTGATCTCGTCGCTAATCATTGGCACGGCATTGGGGTCGATCTCAGCGGAGACGGTGCTGGCGCGACAGAGTGAAACCAAATGACCCATCAACCCATAGCCGGTGACGTCGGTGGCGGCGCGGACCAGACGACGCTCGGCCAGCTCCGCGCCAACCGTATTGATCCTCGACATAAGGGCGATCACTTTTTTTCCGAGCGAGCGCGATGCGATTCCGCGTTTGATCCCAGTGGTGGCGATGCCTGTGCCCAGCGGCTTTGTCAGGACGAGCAAATCGCCGGGACGCGCATTTGCATTGGTGGTAACGAGCCGGACATCGACTACTCCCGTGACGGCGAGCCCATAAATTGGTTCGGGATTTCGAATCGAGTGGCCGCCGATGATCGCGCATCCCACCTCGGCCGCCTTCGCAAGGCCCCCGCGCAAAATCGAGGAAATCACTCGTGGCGTAACGAGATCGGTTGGAAAGCCGACAATGTTCAGCGCGGTCAGCGGGCGCCCACCCATGGCAAAAATATCCGAGAGCGAATTGGCCGCGGCAATCTGCCCGTAAGAAAAAGGGTCGTCCACGATGGGCGTAAAGAAATCAACTGTTTGCACAAGAGCGCGATTCCGATCCAGCCGATACACGCCGGCATCGTCGAAAGTTTTCGAGCTCACGAGCACGTTCCGGTCTGATGAAATGGGAAGCTGCGGCAAAACTTGTCGCAGGGCCTGTTGGCTCAACTTGGAAGCTCACCCCGCACAGGATGAGAGCGAAGTCAGTTTACGAATCTGCTCACGTGACATCTGATTCACCTCCTTTCACCAGCGACCGCTGTAGCCGTCGCCCTGTGGGCGACGTGCGCGTTTCGCACAGCGAAACGGCTACAGGAACTGCAGGAAAAGACCGGAGAGGATAGGAATCGAACCTACCCCGCCGCTTGCACGGCGACCACGGTTTTGAAGACCGCGAGGGCCACCAGGCACCCTTCACTCTCCCGTAAAAAGAAAACGTCGAACGTCCAACGTCCAACGTCCAACGTCCAACTGTCTGAATTGAGCGTTGAGCGTTAAACCTTGAGCGTTGAGCGTTGAAAACCTTTCGAATCGAAAGCTCGGTGACTGCCGTTAGACTGATCGCCTCGCCTAGCGGAGTTGTGCTATTTAATCTTCTTGATCGCCTTGACGACGTCGTCGAAGTCCGGCCAGTCGCCGGTGTCGAGTTTGGAATGGAGCAGTTTGCCATTGGCGCGAATCTCGAAAGCGCCGCCGCTCGATGGGATCAGCGTGAGCGACTTGATGCGCTCGCCGAGTTCAAGAATTTTAGCCGCCAAACTGACGGCTTTCGGCGTGTAGTTTCAAACGACGCAGTATTCGATCGAGATCTCGGTCTTCACCGACAAACTCCTTTCCGAGAACGAAGTTATCGATGCGACGATTGGCGGTCAAGACATGCGCAAGAATAGTGGCTCTTGTGCCAGACGCGCATTGCAAAGAAGTAGGCGCTTGACACAAGCGCCTTTGCAACTCAAAAGTGTAGCCGCAGCCCGCTCCACACGGACTGCGGCATCTCCACTTCAGCAAACCCCGAATGCTTTCGGGGTTTCTCAGCCCTGAGGGCGTGAACCCTCAAGATTCTTAGAAGGCGAAATTCAGGCCGCTGCGGAACATTCCGAAATTATTCTTCGGGCCGTCGATCACGCCAAAACTCAAGTCATTAATCATCGCGACGTGCCGCGAGAACCGAAATTCGAGACCGGCCCCGAATTGGCCGAGGACTTTGGTTTCGCTGCCGAAATGTTGAGTCTGCGCATTAACAGCGAATGCGTCCGGCGGTCCTTGCGTGTGAAGGGTGTCCCTTTCGCCGCCGCCGAAAATCGCGCCCACACCCGCCCATGCATAAGGCGCAAGACGTGTGCAGGGAATCGGATAGCGCAACGTAAGTGTGCCAAGGACAGCGCCTACGGTATGATTGTGATTGATTCTTCGGTGAACAAATATCGGGACCGCCTGGTCCTCGAAGATATCGAAACCAGGCTTGTGAGCCTCCAATGCAAATCCCTCAACACCGAGACCAGCATAGCGACAGAAGAAATATTTTATGTCCCCGCCGCCGCCCCACGCGTGGTCGCCACCGATGTAGCGATCATAGGTGCCAAGGACTGGGCCTCCCTCACTTGTACTTTGCACGATGTCCACCAGCGAAGGATTAGGAGCGAACTCGGTGTTGGTGAATGCATAGGTGCCCCAGAGGTTCAGATTCCATTCGCGGTCTCCGTACCATTCAGGACACTGCGGCACATACGCGACCTGCTTCATTTCTTTTCCCGAATCCTTGCCGGAGCGACTGTAGGAAACGTCGGAAAGGTAACGGAATCGACTTGATACGGGTGCTTCAGCTTCGGCGCGTTCGCCACCGAAGAGCCAGGAAAAGGCAACAAAGACATCAGCCACCGGCGAATCGTGGGTGCAACCAAACAACGGTGAGATGTCCAGGCGAGTTTGCGTGGTCGGTTTCCACGCTATGGTTGGGCCGATCACGAAGCTGTTCACGGCATCGCCCCGTGTGTCTTTGGTCGTGACGTTCTTATACTCCATCTCCAAGCCGACCTTCAGACGCTCATTGGGCAGCAAAATTGGAGTCATTACAGCTTGGGAAAAGCCCCATTCGCGGCCACGGTCGCCGGTGTTCTCTTTTTCGAAGAACCAGTTCATGGCCCACTCAAAGCGACCGCCAAACTCCTGGGCGAGCAGCAAACGAACTTCATAAGCATCGGGAACTTTGGGCGGTCCGCTCTCTTCCTCTTCTCCTCCTCCGGGAGGAGGTGGAACTTCTTCGTGTCGAATCGTGCCGACCCCAAATTTGTATTCGGCGAAGATAGTTGGGTTGAGCGGAATCTTGTTCCAATCAGCAAGAGCCCATCGTGCTTCCAGACTCACTGTCTGCACGCCGCCACCGCCATTAAATCGTTCCAACTCTGTTTCGGCCGCGACGTTAAAACGATAGGGCAAACCCATTTCGATTTCTTGAGTGAAAAGATAATCCGGCGGCCCATGGCGGAACCCCTGACCCTCAAAAAGTTCGCCGAAGAAAAACGCCCATGGCGGCAACACATAGGCATTTACCGCATTGGAAAAACGGCTGCGCGAAAACACCGGTGGTGCGCCGTAGGCACTTGGTGCCTCCTCGGCGGTGACGACAACTGGCTCCTCTGTTGTGGCCTGAGCGAGGACGGACTGAGTATCGACGGCAAACGTGAAGGATGCCCCCGTGATCAGCGGAATGAGCCAGCCTCGCCCAGCTTCGCGGAAGAAGAAGGTGTTTCTCATAAATTCCGGGGATGATTACAGAACTGTAATTTTTGGCAAGACAAATTTTCGCTGGTTTGCCACTCGTGACCTTCTTGCCCGTCAAGCAGCACAGCATTTGCTGCAAATCGCGCAGGAGTGTGGCCGCAGCCCGCTCCACACAGACTGCGGCCATCCACTTCAGCAAACCCCGAACGCTTTCGGGGCTGTCAGTCCTGCAGGTATTGCGCTATCATTACAAAATTGTAATGGATGGCAAGACAATTTTTAATTTTTTAGCCGTGACATGCTTTTGAACTTTTCGCCCTGACTCCCCTCCAGTTGCCGCGCGTTTAAGGAACTTAAAGGGATTGCCGTCGCTGATCTCGCGTCGGCGTATCACGCTTAGCAGGGCATTTAGAAATTCGCGCAGAAGTGTAGCCGCAGCCCGCTCCACACGGACTGCGGCATCTCCACTTCAGCAAACCCCGAACGCTTTCGGGGCTGTTAGCCTGCAGGTTTGCGCTACCATTACAAAATTGTCATGTTTGGCAAGACAAATTTTTAGTCCGCTCGAAATAGTCAATGTGACCATTGTGCCGCGACGAAAAAGTCAGCTTTCGAGGTCGATCCGAATGGGAATTCCTGAAACAGCACACCGAGATCAAAAAATAATCCGGAATCCATACCCCGCGGCTTTATGTCGGCACTCTAGGGAGCGCTGCCGAGCGAATTACCGGTCGCAAGGGAGCTCTGAACGCACGAAGGACTGCCAGTTACGCCTTGAATGAGTTCAGGGCTGATGCGCAATCCGCCGCACGTTCCAAGCTCGCCATTCTGAGTGTGGCAAGTCCGCAATTTTTTTTGGCGACGCGTGGACTTGCCACGCTAGGAGATTCGCGCTGCGTCTCCTCGCAACATTGTGTCGGCAGAACTTAGTACAATTATCCTCAAGACTTTGCGATTATAAACGTCGATGCAGGCTGAGGAGCGTAGCATTCAGGGTACCACCCTTCGCCTCCGAAGCGAACATCCAGGACCGCTGCGTTGGTAGGCGTGTTCGGAACAGTCCAGTAGAAAAATGTCGCCTTCGGGTCGAGGATCGGCGTAATGCAGGCGGTGAAAGTTCTGCCGCCATCCAGCGACAGCCAAACTTCTTCCTCACACCCCGCCAAGTTGATGTTCGGAAGCGTATGAGTCCACTCAACCCTGACTTGCTGCCCAGGGTGGAGGACCTGTCCAGCTGTCGGTGAAATCAGCCGGGCAGAATACGCGCCTGAGCCGGCCGCCGCCGCAGTTGAGATCGTCAGTTGCAGAGCGCAGAGAACCATTATTGCGAATAACGTGGAGAGAAATCCGCGAGTTTTCATTTTATTAATCCTTTCGTTTGATCAGGAGAGTTCCGAACACGAATGAGATTCTGTCAAGGGATTTTACCGTTACTTTTTTGTCATCTGTCCCGCGACTGAGAGACGGCGTGCTACGCGGTGACTTCTATTTTTGCGGAAGCGGCAATATCAGCTTGACCGTTGTGCCGCGACCCATGTTGCTCTCGATGCTGGCCGACCCGCCGTGGAGATCGACAATCGATTTCACCAAAGCCAGGCCGAGCCCTGCGCCATCGGAGCTACGCGATGATTCGGCACGGTAAAATCGATCGAAAACGCGCGGCAAATGTTCTGCAGCTATTCCACAGCCGGTATCGCTGACCGCAACTTCGAAATCGCCATTGCGTTCGGAGAGCACAATCTGAATTGAACCGTTCTCCGGTGTGAAACGCAGCGCGTTATCGAGCAGATTCCCAACCGCGCGCTCGAACAAGTCGGGGTCGGCATAAATCTGTCCTTCGCCGCTGCAATTGATCGCGATATGACGATCGTCAGCGAGCGCGTGGTAAAACGCTGTGATTTTCTCCACTGCCGCGCGCGCATCGAATCGCTTGCGCGCAATCGGTTCGCGCGCCGCATCCACGCGCGCGACAAAAAGCAAGTTGTCGACGATTCTGGAGAGCCGTTCAGATTCGCCGACCGTGGACTCGATCGTCTCACGATACTCGTCAGCCGTGCGATTTCGCGCAAGAGCAACCTGGGCTTCGCCGATCATATTAGCAATGGGCGTTCGGAGCTCGTGTGCGAGGTCGGCAGAAAATTGAGAGAGCCGCGTAAACGAATCGTCGAGCCGCTTGAGCATGTCGTCGAAAGCAGAGGCGAGCGGTTTAAGCTCGCGCGGCCACTCGGCAGGTGTCACTCGCTCCTTCAGATGCGTCGGTCCGACGCGCGCAACTGATTCCGTCATTTCTCGCAGCGGCCGCAAGCTGCGTTTGGTGACGATAACCGCGATGAAAGCCGAGGCCAGTACACTGCCCGAGAGGACCATGATGAACAAGACAGCGAAATTTCTTTCGACTCGCTCGTCGCTCGACCGGTCCTGTGCTACCTGAAGCGTGTACAACTGGCTGCCCGACTCTTCGTTCAGGGTGACGAGTGAAAACAGTTTCGGTCCTCTGCGGTAACTCTTTAGGCCACCGGTGGTCGACGCTGATTTTTGCGTGTCCGCCGAAGCCTTGGCGAAGGCGGGCGGCGGCGGAAAAATCTCTGGCGGAAGCGATCGATCCATTCCCGGTGTCTCCGCATATGTGCGGCTTTGTGGATCGAGCATCCTGATCCAATAAGCGGTGTGCTCGCGTGGTTGGCGGCTTTTCAACTCTTCAGCGAAAACACCAGGGCCACTCTCGTGGATATCAGCGCGCAAAGCTGCGACTCTGTCGGCCAGAACCGCATTATCTTCGGCAACCGCGTGCTGAATAACGATCGCGTAAAACACCCCAAGCCCGCAGGCGAGCAAGAGCGATGTCGCCACCGTGAAAAGCAAAATAAGCTGCCACGCGATGGAGCGGGGATTAGTGCGCTTTGAGAACATAACCAACGCCGCGAATGGTGTCGATCAGCTTGGTCTTAAACGGATCGTCCACTTTCGCGCGCAAGCGGCGGACAACAACATCGACTACGTTCGTGTCAGTTTTGAATCCTATGTCCCACACTTGTTCTGCAATGTCAGCGCGCGATACCACTTCACCGGCCGAGCGAACAAGATAAGCGAGCAGCAGAAATTCCTTCGGCGTGAGATTTAGTGGAACTCCGGAACGCGTTGCCTTGTGCCTTCGCATGTCGATTTCCAAATCAGCGATTTGCAAATGTTCTGCTTTTCGCTGGGGAGCACGGCGCAATATCGAGCGCACTCGTGCGAGCAATTCTGCAAACGCGAACGGTTTGACGAGATAATCGTCTGCGCCCAGCTCGAGTCCTTTCACCCGATCACGCACACTGTCACGCGCGGTCAGAAAGAGAATGGGCGTGCGAACGCCATCGCGCCGAAGTTCTGCAACCAATTCCCAGCCGTCCTTGTACGGGAGCATGATATCGACAATCAGAAGATCAAACTTGCTCGCGCGAGCTTGCGCCAGCCCGGCTTCACCATCGACTGCAACATCGACAGCGAAACCGGCTTCCCGCAGTCCCTTGGCCAGGAACGCCGCCGTTTTTTTTTCGTCTTCGACTACGAGAATCCGCATTGCGGAAAGTGAAATCTCTTCTTGGTCAGCAGCACTATTGTTTCTGGGAAGAAGGCACTGCAATCACGAGGCCAGCAAGCAGAAATGTAATTGCCGCTGAGAACAAGCAATAGCGGCAGTAGGCGTGCAGCACGAACGCCTGCACATATAAAAACCAAAGCGTGGCCAAAAACATCGCGCCGACAATGAAAATGAGAAGTGTTCGCGCCCGGGCGTAGCCGAATGCTGCGAATGTGGCGAAGGCAAATACACTCAAGTACGCCAGCGCGCCGAG
>JBGPNR010000009.1:0-17600 GCA_041487635.1 Candidatus Udaeobacter sp.
AACATTTGAAAGTCGACTGGTTGGGGACGCGGGACTGTCGCGACGTCCGATGGACCGTGTCATCGCGCCGCTTTGTGAGATGGGCGCCAACGTTGTTGCCGAAGGCCCGGACGAAACACCGCCGTTGCGCATCCGCGGCGGTTCGCTGCGTGGAATTCATTATCGGCCACCGGTGGCAAGCGCACAGGTGAAAGGGGCGTTGATGCTGGCAGGTCTTTTTGCCAGGGGCAAGACCACTGTCGAAGAGCTGTTACCGACGCGAAACCACATGGAAAAAATTTTCAATTATTTCCTGGTGCGAACGGCAGCTGAAGGCGATGGCAGTGTTACTGTATTTGGCGACCAGATTCCGGAATCGCGCGACTTCGCCATTCCCGGCGACATCTCTTCAGCAGCATTTTGGCTGGTTGCCGCTGCGGCACAACGAAGGGGGCATCTGCTCGTCCGGGACGTTGGCCTGAATGATACGCGAACCGCGTTGCTTGCTGTTCTGCTCCGCATGGGTGCGCAGGTGCGCGAGGCGGTTGAGGATGTCGATCAGGTTGAACCGCGCGGGATTGTCGAGGTCACTGGTTTGCCGCTCAAGGGAACCGTGATCCAGGGTAAGGAGGTACCCCAGTTAATTGACGAACTGCCGATTTTGTCTATTGCGGGCGCCCTGGCAAACGGCAAGACAATTGTTCGGCAGGCACAGGAGTTACGGGTAAAAGAAACTGATCGCATTGCGGCAATCGCGCACAATCTGCGCACCATGGGGGCCCACGTGGCCGAGTTGAGTGATGGGCTTGAAATCCATGGGCCAGCACCGCTGCACGGAGCGCGCGTAGCAAGCTTCGGTGACCATCGCATCGCCATGGCGTTTGCCATCGCGGGTCTTTTCGCCGATGGCGAAACTATTGTTCAGGATGCGGAGTGCATTCGTGAGTCTTATCCAGGATTTGAAGGAGTGCTCGAAGAGTTCACGAATCCGAAACGGATGCAGATCAGCACCCCTGTGATCGGCTCACTTACTCCCACTCCCCCAGAGGCAACCTAACGTGGTAGCAGCCGCGCATTAAGGCGCGCGTTGCATTGCCGCGCAATGCGCGGCTAAACTGGGACCCAGCGTTTCATGCACTCTTCTCAGCGGGATTTTCATCGAGTAGTCGCGATTGATGGCCCAGCTGCCTCTGGCAAGAGTAGTGTCGCGCGAGCGCTCGCCCGCCGGCTCGGCTTTGTCTATGTCAACTCGGGCGCGATTTACCGAGCGATCACCTGGCACCTCCTCAAAAAAGGGATTCATACAGAAGACATCGACCGCATCTCCGAGGCTCTCGAGTCAGCAGCAATTACGAGCCGCATTGAAGACGGCGAGTCACACATTGTTATCGATAATGTGGATCCCGCAGACCATTTGCGGGATGATCGTGTAAACCAAAGTGTTGCACACGTTAGCAGGTTTCCGTTGGTTCGCGAAATTGTCGCTCAGAAACTGCACGAGCACGCCCGCAGCGAAGATTTGGTTGTGGAAGGGCGAGATATTGGCTCGGTCGTTTTCCCAGATACGCCTTACAAATTTTATGTCGATGCTTCTCCTGAAGTGCGTCTCCAGCGTCGTGCTGCACAGGGCGAACGCGACGAAATCGCCCTACGCGATCACGCCGATTTTTCACGGCTCGTTTCACCGCTCGTCATTGCCGAAGACGCACATGTTATCGACACGTCGCATTTAACCGTCGAAAAAGTTGTCCACGAGATTCTCACCCGACTTCAAGAAACGGGTCTTAGGATTCAAACAATCTAGACGATCTGGCGATCCAGATTTCGCAAAATCGATCGTCCAGTCACGAAATTGGTTCTTATTAAAATGAATTTCTATTACTGGCTTGGGTATCACTTTTCTCGTCTAGCCGGGCGATTGTTTTTTCGGCTTCGTGTAATTCATCGGGAGCGAATGATTCAGAGCGGGCCTGCGATTTTAGCAATGAATCACCAGAGTTATCTCGATCCGCTCCTTGCAGGGATTACGAGCGATCGAGCGATTTACTTTCTGGCCAGGCGAACGTTGTTAGACGCGCCGACCCTCGGCTGGCTTTTGCCAAAGCTGAATGTGATCCCAGTTAATCAAGAAGGCGTCGATCGCAGCGCCATTAAGGCCGTGATTCGCATTTTGAACGCCGGTAACGCCGTGCTGATTTTCCCTGAAGGCTCGCGCACTCTCGACGGTAACTTGCAGCCGGCCGAGCCCGGATTGGGCTTGGTGATTGCAAAAACACTCGCGCCGGTTGTCCCGATGCGAATCTTTGGGGCGCACAAAGCCCTGCCACGCGGCGGTGGCGGTTTGCACTTTGTCCCAATTACGATCGTCATCGGAGAACCGATCTCATTTACCGCGGCCGACCTTGGCTTGCCGGGAAAAAATCTCTACCAGCAATTAAGCCAGCGCGTTATGGATGCAATTGCGTCACTGCGTCTGGAGTGACGAGCGCCGGCTCCTTTAATTCGAATGAAATAGCCTTTATGCTAAACCGGCTAGGTGGCAATCGATTCAGAATTCGGGCACGATCATTGCCGCATTGCGCGGGTGAGACTGGAACCGATACTATAATGTGAATTCGCCGCAGCCGGCTACGAAAAGGCATCGGTCCTCCCAAGCCTCAAAGAGCGCTATTGTAGTGATGCTCGTGGTTATCGGAACGCTCGCCTTATTGGCTATCTTCGCTAACGTCCAACGCTTTCGGCGTGGCGACGTGGAGACAGTCGTCGTGAGACCGCCAATACCCCCAACACCACAGAGTAACCCCCAAGGCGCTAATTAGGTGCCTACTCGTTGTTCGGCGAATTCCCGGTTTGTCCTGCTGCGAGGTCCCGGGCGTATTGGAGGGTATCGATGGAATCGACGTTCTTGTCTCGCCGGATTGCCTTGATTCTCGGAAAACGCAGTGCCAGCCCACTCGCGTGACGCGCGCTGGCCTGGATTGAATTGAATGCGACCTCTAGAACCACATTCGGTTTTACTTTACGATAACGGCCAAGATCGGCGATCGTGTTCTGCTTGAAGTGCTCGGTCAACTCAGCAATCTCCTCGTCCGTCAATCCGCTGTAAGCTTTGCCAATCGGCAAAAGGTCGCCAGTCGCTTCATCGCGCACCGCAAATGTGTAATCACTTAAAACATTATTGCGCTTGCCATGGCCAAGCTCAGCCGCGACAACCACTACATCCAGCGTCGCCAATTCTTTCTTCAGTTTAAACCAAAACATTCCGCGCGTGCCAGGCAGATAAAAACTTTCCGGGTCTTTGATCATCAGACCTTCATTCAATCGCCGGCGAGCCTGTTGAAACGTTTGTTCGATCTCCGCAGCAGAATGAGCCGAGGTTAGTTTCGCAATTTGAAATTGCGATGGTAATCGAACCTTCCCGAGATGTCTTCGCCGTTCGCTCAATGGAATTCTTAGCAACGACTGCCCATTCAGCCAAAGAAGATCGAACACCACAAACGCGACCGGCACGTCTGCTACTGCGCGTGCGAACAAATCCTCACCGTCGCTCTTGCGGCCGAGTCGCCTTTGCAGGTCGAAGAACGTAAGCCTTCGACCTTCCTCGAAAGCGATGATCTCACCGTCGATAATCAGCTCTTCGCACAAGTTCCTGGCCTGTTCTGCCAATTCTGGAAATTGCCCGGTGATGCGCCGCAAATCGCGAGAAAAAATTTCAACCCGTTCTGAACTGCGATGAAGCTGCGCGCGGATACCATCAAACTTATCCTCCAAATAAACTGCGGTTACGGTTGATGACGCCGGGTTGCGATCGGCGTCCGCCACAACAAACCGTTCCCACACGGCTTCGGCGCTCGGCTGAGGAGTTGCAAGCATGGACTTGACCGGACGAAAGGTCGACAACTCCGCCCGCTGCAGTTCCTTCCGCGCGGCCAGGGCTGCCGTTTGACCGATGTCGCCTAACAACATGTTGGCCCCTCTTACCTGGTCGAGTGCAACGTCAAATGCCTTTGCGACCGCTTCCTCGACCAAACCCTCGCGCAATCCGATGCGCAAATCGCCGGTCAAAATTTTGACGACGTACTGACCCTCGCGTCCTGAAAGGGTGGAGAATCGGTTTTGCAGTAACTTCGCCTTGGCGCCGATGCCGCGCGCAAGGTGGAGATTTTCGAACAGTTGGCGCGATTCACGGAGGCTGAACGGCTGTGGCGCCGTTCGCCCATCGAGAACTTCGAACGCACTCTTGCCGGCATCTCCATGCGCGCCGGCGATGCGATGAAGCTCCGCATCATCGATGCCCGTGGCGGATTGCAACGCGCGGAAGATGACAGCCCACCCAACCTGCAGTGTGCGCAAATCATTTTGGGCGAACGCTCTTCCGGTGAAGTAGAGAACCGCGATCGGAAGTTGCTCGCTCGTCAGGCCGCCAAGGTAATCGGCAAGCAACCGAATTTTTTCCAGTTTCGCGGGAGTCGCAGCGATGGCTTCACCAATATTCGCAAACGTGAGAAATTCCGATGGGGTATCGGACGCGTCCTGCGGAAACGGGCCTTCAGTTGATTCGGCAGTATGCGACACGCGTGCACTCGGAGGGACAGGCGGTGTGCTACCCGCAGCAGGCAGGTGCAGTTCCATTTGGTTTTCTTCGCTCAACGCCCAAGCCTCTACGCCACGCGCCCGTAAATCGCGGGCAAACGCAGCAGCGAAACCATGGAGCGTAAGCACTCGCCTGGGCTGTACGAGCTCAACGTAGCGGATCAAATCGTCATAATCCGCGTGATCCGAGAGAGGAAATGCTGCGTCGACTTGATAGCGATAAACCGCGTTTGGGTCGACGGCCCAGCCACTCATCATCGCCACGCGTTTGTGCGGAATTCTTTCCAACATGTGCGACCGATTCGCGCTGGGTGGACAGATGAGGACTCTTCCCGCAACATCGTTCGGGTTGTAACGCACGTATTTGCAAAAGGATTGACCGAACTGCTCATAGATGCGCGTCATCCGATACACGGAGCCATGCAGCATGGGAGTCAGCCCGGCTCCATCAAGCGAACACAGTATTTCCTGGGCTTTGCCTAGCGAGTAACCCAAAAGCACTGCCACGTTGCCGCCGTCAATCGTTTCGCGGCAAAATGAGATCATTTGATCAATGACTTGTTCCGTTGGCGGAAATCGATAACGCGGCAGCCCAAATGTAGTTTCCATAATGAGGGTTTCGGCGTGGCGCCACTGCGCTTGTTCAGCGGACTTTCCCGGACGCAGTTTGAAATCCCCGGTGTACAGCAGCGTTTCGTCACCGAGGGAGAGAAAACTTTGCGCCGAACCAAAGATGTGTCCGGCGGGCAGTAACGTAACACCGACGCCATGCACCGTTCGTTCACCACCGAATGGCAGAACGTGTTCGATGCGATGACCCGGCAGCCGACTTTGAAGCAAACGTGCTGTCGGCTCGGAAATGATAATCTCCTGGTGAGGCGCAATGTGGTCGCTGTGCGCGTGCGAAATAAAAGCGAAGCGCTTTGCGTCCCAAGGATCCAGCCACAGGTCCTGTTTCGGCAGGTAAATGCCGCGTTCGTAACGAACTTCAATCATAAAAGCGAATTTAGTTTCAAATTTTCGCTAGTTCCATAAGGCCGATGAGATATGTGGTTGCGCATTGACACCCACTTCAAAACCCGCCTTTATTACGTAAATGAGGTTTGCCGTCGCACTTTGGGGTTTGGCCCTTTTTCCCTTCATCGCTTCCGGCAAACCCGCGCCCGTAGAACCCACAATCGTGGAAAAAGTGACGCCCCTCCCGATGGCGTTAGACAAGGATTTCGAGTTTCGAAAGACGAAGCTTTTCATCATAAGTCAGAAAGCAAAAACAACTCAGCACGCTCGACAGTCAACGAGCTCAATTAATAAGAAGTCCAATGCGCCGGGCCAAAGGACGGCGACGCTTCTGGACGCCCCAATTACATTTGAGCGGCAATACCGGATGTTCGGTGCTGTGACCGCTCTCGATCAACGACAGCGGTTCGGTAATTACTTCGATTTTTTTTGGCGGGCCAAACGACCCTCAGATGTCACGGTGCGTTTGGAGTATCGTCAGGAAAAATTGCACGAGCACGTTCAGGCACAGGAGATTTCATACCAAAACGTGCATGGAACTCATAAGACGGAATTCAAGGTTATTGGAGACGATTACTTCGACGACGGCGAGGTTATTGCCTGGCGCTGCCTCTTGATCTCAAACGGCCGGATCGTGGCGGAAAATCGTTCGTTCATGTGGCAGTAATATTGGACAGCGGTGGCCGCCTGCTTTCGTGTTCATTGGCGTCCAACGGCGACGCTTCATTAATGCGGCCCTTCGCGCCCTGCGTTTCGAATCAATTCCTGGAACTTCTGGCGTCCCGTGAGGTTTGACAGCATGCCTTTTGGACTAGTATCCTTTAAGGAGCTAACTGTGGATTCATCTATTCAAGTAGGGGTAAGAGGCCCGACCATATGGGTGAAAGTCGAGGGGAAGGGTAGTTTTCTCAATAGCGGCAACCTCAAGGAGTTCGCGCGCGAGATGTTGGACCGCGGCTATCGCGAATTTGTCGTAGATTTAGCAGATTGCGCCATGATGGATTCAACATTCATGGGAACGATGGCCAGTGTGGCCTTGCGGCTGAAAGAACTCGGTCGCGGTCACCTTCACATCGTTCACTGCGGGAATCGCAGCCAGGAACTTCTCTCTGGATTAGGCCTCGATCAAATATTTGATATTCATACTAACGGAGCGCGCGCGCCGGAATGCGGAGCGCTCGAGCAAACTCCGGAAGACAAGGCCCGAGAGGCCCAAAAACAGGAGCAGGCAGAAACGATGCTGGAAGCCCACGAGGCACTTTGCGAGGTGGCACCGGAAAATCGCTTTCGATTTAAGGACGTTCTCGATTTCTTAAGACAAGACCTTCATCGCGAGACGCCTTCGAAGTAAGTTGGCCCTTGCACAATGTGGCCGACTGTTCTCCTCGGACTGCTTGTCGCGTCCATTGCCGGATGGATTGCCACGAGCTATCTCCAGAGACAGCGGATTCGCAAGCTAGAGCGGTCGCATGAGGAAATCCAAGTCGAGGAGACGCTAGTTTTCGATTTCCTGCACGGACTTGGCGAAGCCTTTCGAGAGACGATTCGACCTCAGGAACTTCATCGGCTCATCGTCGAAGGGGCTACGCGCATTCTCGACGCGCATGGCGGCGCGCTTTATGTAACGGATCGGACTGGCGGAAAGCTCACGCCAGCTTTCATCTCCAAAGGCTGCCCGCCGTTAGTCGATATTCCGACGAACATTTTGCAACAAGCGGCCGCCTCTCCCAGCGCTGTTGAGAGGTTTCTCCGGCTGCATACAGTCACCCCGGACGAAGGCCTGGTCGGACGCGTCTGGCAAACAGGCCAATCTGTTTGCTTAGACGAATTGTCCGAGGCGCCGGAGTTGGCGAAGTTACGCGACAGCGCATTTGGGAGTGGATCCATCATGGCGGCAGCGCTTCGGTATGGAGATCAAGATCTGGGTGTCTTGGCGCTCGCCAATGGCCCGATGGGTGCACCGTTTTCGCAGGGTGACTTCGTCGTCTTTAAATCGATCGCTGAGCAATCTGCCTTCGCGCTCTACAACGCCATCATTTATTCGATGGCCAACGAAAAGAAGCGGCTGGATCACGATCTTGAAATTGCACGGGACATTCAGCGGATTTTGCTCCCCTCGGAGGCGCCGGCTATTGATGGATTTCAGATGAGCGGCATCAACGTGCCGGCCCGCCAGGTAAGCGGCGACTATTTCGATTACATCCAAGTAGATGACGAACGGCTTGGCGTGGCGATCGCGGACGTTTCAGGCAAAGGTGTCCCGGCATCGCTCATCATGGCGATCTGCCGCAGTGTGTTGCGCGCTGAGGCGGCGCGGAACCCTTCCCCGGCAGATGTCCTACGAAAGGTGAATCGTCAGCTTTACCCCGACATCAAGGAAGACATGTTCATCAGCATGGCCTATCTGATTCTGGATCACCAGCGGAACGACATTACCCTCGCTCGCGCCGGACACGACGCGCCGCTACTGTATCAGCGACGATCGGAGACTGTTGCGCCAGTAAAATCGCCGGGGATGGTCGTCGGAATTGACAGCGGGAGCGTGTTTGATAGGCTTACTGTTGACTTCGCCGTCTCCCTCGAACGCGATGATTGCCTCGTCCTCTACACCGACGGTGTGACCGAAGCGCTTAATACCGAAGGAGATGAATTCGGCGTCGACCGCCTGATGCAGTCGGTTCGCTCCAGCGCGAAAGATGGTGCCCAAGCGATTGTAAAGAAAATCATCCAAGACGTGCGCGACTTTAGCGGCCCGGCACCTCAAAATGATGACATGACGTTGATTGCGATTCGCAAAACATGAAAAAAATTCCTGTTGCTGAACAAGACAAAGAAATGACGGAATCACGCCGGGCACAACATACGCCTTTACCCAAAGCGCCCGAGGGTAGACGCGAGGAATCCGAGACGGAAGATCCAATGGCCGGCTTACAAGCCGATCTAGACCGGTTCCGCGATCTCGCGCTGCGCAGCCAGGCGGACTTTGAGAATTACAAAAAGCGCTGCGCGCGCGAAAAGGAAGAAGCAATCAAGTACGCCAACAACTCGTTGCTCCAGCGATTGGTCGCAATTATCGATAATTTTGAGCTTGGTCTCGCAGCCGCGAAAGAGCAGGGGCAACAATCCCCGATTTATTCCGGAATGGTTCTCGTCCGGAAACAACTGAACGATTTGCTCGCCGAAAATGGGCTGCAACCGATCGAAGCCGAAGGCAAACCATTCGATCCAAACCTGCACGAAGCAATCGCACACGAGCCGAGCGACGAAGTTCCCGAAGGGACCGTGCTGCGCCAGGTCAGTCGTGGTTATCGAATTAAAGACCGATTGCTTCGGCCTGCGAAAGTTGTGGTTTCTAGCGGGCCGGCAAAAAAGTGAGCCTGCTTGCTTGCTGCGCCTCTCAATCGCATAGGTCACGCACGACTTGTCGGCCACATGGCAACTGAGAAACGCGATTACTATGAAGTGCTGGGCGTTGGGCGAAGCGCCACCGATGAGGAGGTGAAACGCGCCTATCGTAAACTCGCGGTCAAGTTTCACCCTGACAAAAATCCGGACGACCCGCACGCAGAAGAAAAGTTCAAGGAGTTAGGTGAAGCGTACGATGTCCTCATGGATTCGGACAAGCGCGCGGCCTACGATCGCTTTGGTCACGCGGCGTTCGGTCCGGGCGGCGTCGGATTTGGACGCAGTGCTTTCCATGATCCGTTCGAGATTTTCCGCGAGGTTTTCGGCGGCGTCGGATTTGGCGGCGGAATCTTCGAGACGTTCTTCGGCGGGGGCGGTGGCGCGCGCACAGAAGATCGACGCCGCGGTTCGGATTTGCGCTATGACGTGGAAATCAAACTGGAGGAGGCGGCTTTTGGAGTCGAAAAGCAGATTGAGATCTCGAAGCTGGACGCATGCGATAAATGCCAGGGCAGCGGCGCTGAACCAGGCTCGCGCAGGATCAGCTGTTCCACTTGCGGTGGCCGTGGTCAGGTCGTCAGTTCGCGTGGTTTTTTTCACATTTCGCAGACATGTCCCCGATGTCACGGAGCCGGTGAGATGATTGAAAAGCCGTGCCAGAAATGCCGCGGCGAGGGACGCATAGAAAAATTGAGCCGAATCAAGTTGCAAATTCCCGCTGGAATCAGTGAAGGCACCCGACTGCGATCATTAGGCAATGGCGAGGCCGGCATCGGTGGCGGTCCGCAAGGCGATCTTTACGTGGTCATTCACGTCAAGGAACACAAGATATTTCAGCGTGAAAGTGATGATCTGTATTGCGGGGTGCCAATCCCATTTTCCATTGCGGCCTTAGGCGGCGAGATTGATGTGCCGACTTTGGAAGGCAAAGCGCATCTCAAAGTGCCAGCGGGCACGCAAAGTGGACAAATTTTCAAACTGCGCGGGAAAGGTATCGTGAACGTCAACGGCCGCAGACATGGTGATTTGTTCGCGCGTCTCATTGTCGAAGTACCGTCGCACTTGAACGCGGAGCAGCGTCGCAAGCTCGAGGAATTTGCAGCGGTTTGCGGCGACGAAAACACTCCAATGCGCAAAAGTTTCTTCGAACGCGCGAAGGAATTCTTCAAGTAAGCGGCGGAGATTCCGTGGTTCGCAAAAGCCTCAAATTAATCGAATGCCCACGTGATGCCTGGCAGGGTCTCAACCGGCAAATCCCGACAGAACTCAAGGCGCGTTACTTGCGCGCACTGATCGCGGCGGGGTTCAAGCACATCGATGCTGTAAGTTTTGTTTCTCCTAAAGCCGTCCCGCAAATGGCCGATAGCGAGAACGTGCTGGAGCAAATCGATCGGCCTGACAACGTTGAAATCATCGGCATTGTGGTGAATGAGAAAGGCGCCGAGCGCGCCACAGCAGTAAAAGCAGTTACGACTCTGGGTTATCCTTGTTCCATCTCTGAGACCTTTCTGCGCAAAAATCAAAACCAGACACTCGAAGATTGCTACAAAGCGCTGGAATCGATCAAAGGCAAAGCTGACAACGCGAGGCTTGGCGTCGTTGCTTATATTTCGATGGCGTTCGGGAATCCATACGGCGATCCGTGGAATGCAGATGAGGTGTGCGAGGCAGCAGAGAAACTGGCCGCGATTGGTATCCGGTCCATTTCGCTGGCTGACACCGTTGGAGTTGCTGGCCCTGATCTGATTCACAGCATGGTCCAGTCAGTCACGAAGCAACACGACGATTATGACATCGGCGTGCATCTTCACAGCGCACCCGATACAGCCGCAGCAAAAGTGCTGGCAGCCTACGATGCGGGTTGCCGCCGTTTTGATTCTGCTATGGGCGGTCTTGGCGGATGTCCATTCGCCCAGGACGCGCTGGTCGGAAATATTCCCACCGAAAGCGTGCTCACAGCTCTTCAAGCGCGAGGCATAGAGCTGCCGATAAGCGAATCACTAGACAGCGTGCTGGCGCTGAATTCCGAAATCGCCTCGAGCTACGCATAGGGAAATAAGTCCCGTCGCTTTCATGCATCGCTTCTACATCGCGCCGGAAACTTGGAACTCGGTTGCGCCGATGTTGAGCGGATCGGAAGCGCACCACGCGCGCGAAGTCCTGCGCATGAAAGCAGGGGAGAAGCTAGTTTTGTTCAATGGGCAAGGACGCGAAATTACCGCGGAAATTGTCGATCTTAGCGGGGCCGAAATCAGACTACGAAAATTGCACGAAGCTGAAACGCAGCCGCTGCAATGCCGGATTGTCCTCGGACAGGCCATTCCAAAAGGGAAAAACATGGAGCTGATCGTGCAAAAGACGGTCGAGATCGGGGCAGCCGAAATTGCGCCGATCATTTCCGACCGCACCATTGTGCAGGTCGATTCCGAAAGCGCCACGCAAAAACAGTCGAAATGGCGGCAGATCGCGATTGAAGCGGCCAAGCAAAGCGGTCAGAACTGGCTGCCGCGTGTGCACACGCCGAGAAAATTAGCAGAATTATTTTCTATGGTTTCGGAGGAATCATTCGATCTTCGGCTGATTGGATCGCTCCAGCCTGACGCGCGACACCTCAAGAAGATCCTGGCAGATTATTCGAGAGAACATGAACTCCGCCCTCGTAGCGTGCTGATGCTTATTGGGCCCGAAGGCGATTTTACACCCGCAGAACTTTCGCTCGCGCGTCGCCATGGCTGCCAGCCGATCACGCTGGGGCCAATCATTCTGCGAGTAGAAACGGCGGCAATCTATTGCTTGAGCATTCTCTCCTACGAATTACTGATTTAATCGCTGTGGACGGTGGCTTTCTCGATCGGCGGTCGGTGTCGCCAAAAGAAAAGCGGCGATCGCGAAGGCGTGATCGGTCCGAACCGGACTACATTAGCACGCGATGCGGACGCTCTGCCAGATTTATTGTGGATTAGTCAGCCACCGCTGCTTCAACGGCAGATTCGTCTGGAAGATTTGTTGCAGGCGTCCGGTCCGGCGGCGCGGCTTGGATTGAAGTGATTGTAAATTGAGTGCCGTCGTCGTCTTTGTTCAGAGAGACGGTTTGGCCGACTTCACGACCGAGCAGCGCCTGTCCAATCGCCGTCTGATACGAAATGATGTGGCGATCGGGATTACCGTCCCACGCGCCGAGGATCGTGTACGTTTCTTCCTTGTTTGTCTCCGAGTTGCGCAGTGTCACGATTGTACCGATGGAAACGCGCGACGTGTCGGGATTCTCAAAGGAAGTCCCGCGCGCGTTGTGCAGCATTTGTTCGAGCTCTGCCTTGCGCCGCATCAAAACGCTTTGCATTTGCTTAGCCGCTTTAAATTCAAAATTCTCGCTCAGATCGCCATACGACCTGGCGAGCGCGATCTCCCTGGTGTTCTCTGGAATTTTTGTTTTCACGAGCTCTTCGTATTCGGCCTCGCGTTTTTCCAAGCTGCTCCAGGAAACGATAAGTGGTGCAACCTTTTCCTGTGGTTGCGCGCCTGTGATCACGCTTTCCAGTTCTGGATAGACTTTCACGATCCGCGCCAATAGGGAGCGTTTCGTCAACTCGTCAAACAGCGGGCTCAACTGGAGCCGCCGCATCGCATCGCGCGCGAGACCGACATCTGCGTTTGTAAAAATTTCGCCAAGCAATTGGCGGTCGTCGACCAGGGCGCGCTGTAACTTGCTGGCGCGACCGGGAGCGTTATGCTGTTCGCGTTCCAGCGCAGAAAAAATTGCACTGAGCAAATCTGGCGTAATGAACTCACTCCAGTTTTCCCGTTCACTACATAACCAGGCGAGCATCTCGCTCGTGGCCGAATGTTCGCGAATGCTTCGTTCCAGCACTGTCCGAAGCTCGGCATGCTGGCCGGCTTCGCTTAAGAGGCGCGGAATTTGTGCGACCATGCGGCCGTGACTGCCTTGCATCCAATTTAAGGCGCGCTCCGTCCAGCGCGGACCAAGCGCCGACGGCAACGCTTGCAAGATTCTTTTCTCTTTTGCCGCCGGCAATTTGGGCAGGATTGATGTCAAACGGTTTTCTTCCTCGAGAATTAATTTTGAAAGGGTCAAACCGACATGGGTCGTGTGCAGAGACGGCACGCGCCCAAGCAAATCGTCCCGCGCGATGATGAACTCGAACGCGAGCTCAGGATGCATTTTCTGGTTGCGCACTGCCGTGTTCTCGATGGCGACAATGATGGGTTGAAGCTGTTTTTCAGGCTCCTTGAATTGCTCGTGAAATTTTATGATCTGCTCGAAGGCCGCGATTTGTTCTTTCGGCTGTCGCGCTTTGTTGAAAGCAGCGATCAGCTCCTCAGCGTGCGATACGCCTTCGCCGCGAATTTGGATCGGCTCGGTTTTTTTTGCGGGGATAGAAAAAGCGCCGCTCGCCTTCAGTGCCTTCTTGGTTGATTCCCACCAGCGTTTCCATTCCGCCTCGGTGAAAACATCGCCTATCAGCCACTCACCGATCTGCTGGGTGGTAGCTTTGCCGTCCAAACTTTCCACAATATTTCGGACCAGTGCGACAGGATCCTCCCTTGACAAATTCCTAATCCCGGCGGGGTCCGTCGCCTTGCGGGCAAGAAAATGCTCAGGCGCGAGAGGCTTAAGATTCTCCGCCGCGTACTGAACCTGCATGGCATGGGACTTTTTGCTTGCGAAATCGATTTCAATCTGATTGAGCAGCAGGTTCCATCCGCGTACGCGGCCGAATCCCCAACTTTTATGAAGACAAAATGTGCCCGGCCTTAGTTTTTCCAGTTGCTCGGCGGCTTTGGAGGTGAGCTTTCCCGATTCGACAAGCTTTTCTAGTTCAGGGTCCATTAATCGGACATACAGGTCTTATGTGACGTATAGGCCGCATGGGCGTTTAGCGCAATTTGCGATTGCCGCACGCCTCGCGGCATGAAAACCTGCCCGCCGTGACGACGAGCATCTGGTTTTGGATTGCGTTTCACATCGGCGTCTTCATCGCGCTTGGAATCGACCTGTTCAGCTCCAAGCGCCGTGGTCGGGAATTAAGCATTCGCGCTGCGCTTCATCGGACCGCGATCTGGGTCATCGTATCGCTTGGATTTAATGCCCTTGTCTGGCGAATCAAAGGACCACATCACGCCCTCGATTTTCTTACAGGGTATCTCATCGAGTATTCGCTGAGCATGGATAATATTTTCGTCTTTGTGTTGATTTTCGCGCATTTTCGCGTTCCTCCGCTCGCACAACGCCGCGTTTTGGTCTGGGGAATTATTGGAGCACTCGTCATGCGCGGGACTATGATCTGGTGCGGTATCGCGCTGGTGCAACGCTTTCACTTTGTTCTTTATCTTTTTGGTCTCTTCCTCCTCATCACAGCAGGGCGAATGTTTTTTAAGAAACATGCAGCGCGTGATTTCACAGAGGGCTGGGTGTTGCGGACATGCCGTCGGATCCTTCCGATTACGCGTGAATTCCATGACGAACATTTTCACGTGCGCGTCGATGGCCGATGGATGTTTACCCCGCTCGCTCTGACCATGATCGTGATCGAGGTTACGGACCTGATCTTTGCCGTCGATTCGATTCCCGCGATCTTCGCAATTACGCGCGACCCGTTCATTGTCTACACGTCCAATATCTGCGCGATTCTCGGCTTGCGGTCGCTATATTTTCTGCTGGCCGGTTTGATGGATCGTTTCATTTACTTGCGAACAGGGCTCGCATTCGTGCTCACCTTTGTCGGGATCAAAATGATTGTCGCGGATTATTTCCCCGTGCCGAGGAGCCTTTCACTCGGGATCATCGTACTCATTCTCGCAGTCACCATAGGTATTTCGATGATGAAGACGCAGAACCATGCTGCAGCCGAAGGCCAAAAATAAAGTGTTGCTTTCGCTGTTTGGAATTATTTAACTGATTTTTGAGCGCCTATGAAAACCATCCTTTCCCTCGCAGCGGTCGCTGGCCTTGCCAGCGGAGCCTTGGCCGATATTCAAGATCCGCCCTCAAACGATTATGGCCCAACGCGCAAGCTCGGTCGCGGTCTTTCGAATTTTGTCTGGGCTCCGACTGACTTTTTTGTGACGGTTAATCAGGTCAACCAAACAGAAGGCAATTCCGCGGGGGCTAGTTATGGTGTTGTACGCGGCCTGGGACGCTCAGCGACACGACACGTCGCTGGTTTAATCGAGATTTTGACATTTCCGTTTCCAATTTGGCGGGAAAGCTATTACCCCATTCTGCCGCCGGATATTCCATACATTCACGCCGGTTACCCGGAATTTCCGCCTGAGGTCGGTAACGAGTCGAAATACCCCTACGTCCGTGATTCGCACCAGGATTTCAACTAGCGTCCGCTTTCGTCGAGCTTGCAGTATTGTTCTAGAAAATTCCTAAGGTGTCCGCATTGTCTGGTCGCTGGTGCCCGCGAGCAGCCGTATTGACGTAGTTTTCGCCAGCGTAAAAATAGACGACGGATAAAGGCGGTTGGCGATGCAATCGCGACGTTTTTCTGCGCTGCCCCTGATAGGCATCTTAGCCGTCATCTATTTCGCAGTCGGGAAATTCGGTTTGATGCTGGCGTCATTGCACGCGAGTGCATCGCCGGTGTGGCCGTCGACGGGAATCGCGCTGGCCGCAACACTCTTGTTCGGTTATCGCGTATGGCCAGCCATCTTTATTGGTGCGTTTTTGGTGAACGTTACGACCGCGGGAAACGTGGCCACATCATTTGCCATCGCCATCGGCAACACGTTGGAGGCGCTTGCCGGCGCATGGCTCGTGAATCAATTCGCGGGCGGCAAGGAATTCTGTGATCGTCCCCAAGGCGTCTTCAAATTCGCGCTTGCAGCAGGGATTAGCACCATCATCAGCCCTGCTTTCGGTGTGACCAGTCTTGCCCTCGCCGGCTTTGCCAATTGGACAAACTACGGCGCGATCTGGCTGACATGGTGGCTCGGCGATGCAACGGGCGAGCTTGTTTTCACTCCCCTTGTTCTTCTCTGGACCCTTGCCGCAAAACGACGTTGGAATAAAAAGGAAGCTGCGGAAGTCGGCACGCTGCTCATGTTGCTGGTGCTGCTGAGCAGTATCGTTTTTGGCGGGTGGCTCGAAATTTCGTCTCGGAATTATCCGATCGCTTTTATTTGTGGACCCATTGTGATTTGGATGGCCTTCCGCTTCACTCAACGCGAAACGGCCACGGGAATTTTCATCCTGTCCGCGATCGCGGTGTGGGGAACGCTGCGTGGCTTCGGGCCGTTCGTTGGAGAAACAGAAAATAAGTCGCTGCTCGCCCTGCAATCGGGGACAGCGGTGCTGGCAATTACGGCGATGGCGCTTTCCGCCGGTATGGCCGAGCGACGGCGCATTGAGGAAGAACTTCAGCAGCAAAAGTCGGTCGTGGAAACCGCTAATCGCACGAAAGACCATTTCATGGCCATGCTTTCGCACGAACTACGGACGCCGCTCACCCCGGTCATTTCCGCATTGGAATCGCTTGAGACAGAACCGACGCAAACTGAAGACACCAGGTCAGCCCTGACCATGATCCGTCGCAACATCGAATTGGAGACACAGCTCATTGATGACTTGCTTGATTTCACCCGAATCGCCAGAGACAAAATGCAACTTCGATTCGTTCCAGTCGATGCGCATCTGGCTATCTCAAATGTCGTGGAAATTTGCCGCGCAGAGGCCGAATCCAAAAAACTTGACGTGCGTCTCAATTTGCGGGCGAACGTGCATCACGTAGCGGCAGACACGGCAAAGTTTCAGCAAATCATCTGGAACCTTCTTAAGAACGCGGTCAAGTTCACACCGGAGGATGGTGAGATCACAATTTCTTCTTCGAATCCGTCACCAGATGTTTTGACGATCGGTGTGCACGACACCGGCATCGGCATGGAACCAGAAGTCATGCGCCGTATCTTTGACCCGTTCGAACAGGGCAACCGCTCGTTTGAGCACCGATTTGGCGGGCTTGGCCTCGGCCTGGCGATTTCAAAATCTCTTGCGCAAGCGCACGGCGGTACCCTCACCGCCGAAAGCGGCGGGCGCGATCGCGGCTCAACGTTCATCTTTTCGATGCCAACGCTTTCGCCAGCGGAAGCAACCACCATCCCTCACAAAACAAGCACTGAAGCTTCGCAGCACGGTTTGAAAATTCTGCTCGTTGACGATCATCAGGACACGTGCGCTGCTCTGGAGAAATTGCTTGTCCGCCGTGGGCACCTTGTGGCAGCAACTCACAATGTCCGCTCGGCCATGGAAGCGGCAGTGCGCAATAAGTTCGACCTGCTTATCAGCGATATCGCTCTGCCGGACGGAAGCGGCCTGGATCTCATGATGCAATTGCGCGTGATCTCCAAAATTCCGGGAATCGCCATCAGCGGTTTTGGCAACAACGGCGATATCGAAAGAAGTTTGCAGGCGGGTTTTTCCGAACATTTGATCAAACCGATCAAGCTCGAAAACCTGGAAGCCGCCATCGAGCGTGCCCTGGCGGGGTAGTGCACACCTCTCGCCAGGTGATCCTATGCGTGTGGTCGTTCTGAAAATCGAAGACATCGCTTTCGGCGGGACAGGTGTCGGCCGCGAGCGCGGA
>JBGPNR010000010.1:0-16365 GCA_041487635.1 Candidatus Udaeobacter sp.
ATTGTCATTCTGATCCCGCAGTCGCGGGAGAAGAATCTCTGACTATTTCCTCCGACAGCGGCGCCGTCACAATCAGCGATGTTTCGCTTCCTCAGCATGCCAGCACGAGACCGTTTCAACGATCCAACGCTTCAACCATTCAACGCTTGACCGATGCGAACTGAACTCCAGCGCGCGGAGCAAAAGGTCGAAACGCGCAGCGAATCTCTCAAGAAACCGCTCGGCCTTTTCGATCTGGTTTTGACGCAGATTCTCTTCGTTGTCGGCTCGAGTTGGGTCGGCGCCGCGGCGAAGCTCGGACAAGCGCATCTTTTCTTTTGGCTCCTCGCGATTTTGCTTTTCTACATTCCGCAGGCCGCGGTGGTGATTTATTTGAGCAATCGGATGCCACTCGAAGGCGGCATTTATCAATGGGCGAAGCTCGGCTTCAACGAGTTCGCCGGATTTATCGTCGCCTGGAATCTCTGGCTGCTTTCAATCACGGTCATCGCACTCGGCGGAATGTTCGTCACCACGAACATCTCTTACGCTATCGGTGCTGGCGCCGCGTGGATGCCGAACAGCAAAGGGTGCGTCTCGCTAATCAGCGCGGCACTGGTCGGCGGCCTCGGCTGGGCTTGCGTCCGCGGTTTGTCGTTGGGCAAATGGCTCCACAACGTCGGCGCATTCGCGATGTTCGTCGTTTACGCAGCGCTTATTTTGTTGCCGCTGCTCGGCCTCGCGCGCGGCGAATTGAAAACTTATCAGCCGCTTCAACTCGCGCTGCCCGCGATGTCGATCTTCTATTGCTTCAACATCTTCAGCAAGCTCGCGGTCGGCGCGCTCAGCGGATTTGAATACGTAGCAATTCTCGCCGGCGAAACGCGCGCCCCAGCGCGTGACATCGGACGCTCGGTTCTCATCGCTTCGCCGGTGATCGCCCTAATGTTCATTCTTGGCACGAGTTCGGTGCTCGCGTTCATCGGCAACAACCCGATCGATCTCATCGGTCCGGTGCCGCAAACCCTACGCCTCGGACTACGTTCCTTTCCAATCGCAGGCGCGATCGCGTCGATTGGAGTTTTGTTGATGACTGTGCGCACGATCTCTTCGACCAGCGTTCACGTAACGGGCAGCTCGCGATTGCCGATGGTTGCGGGATGGGATCGACTGCTGCCGAATTGGTTTTCGCGTTTGCATCCGCGATACAAAACGCCGGTCAATTCCATCATATTCGTCGGCGCGACCACACTTCTCATCGCGATTGCCAGCCAGATTGGTGCCGGAATACAGGAAGCATTTCAACTGGTCGATAACGCCGCCAATGTTTTCTACGGCATCGTTTACTTCACGATGTTCGCAATACCGATCTTTGGCGCGGGTGCGGTTCGTTCCGGCGCTCCGATCTGGCTGCGCATTGCGGCAATCTGCGGCGCTGCCGTCTCGCTGTCCGCAATTTTTTTCACCATCTATCCGATCATCGACGTGCCGAGCCCGTTAAGTTTCGCCGTAAAAATCATTGCCGTGACCGGAATTGCGAACGCGATTGGGGTCGCAATTTTCGCCATTGGGAAAAAAAGACGCCGATCTGGCAAAACCTAATCATGACTAGTGTTGCGATGCATTCTGTCTCTGGGGGGCACAGGCCGCTGGCCTGTAGTTCGCGTCAGCTTGCCTCGAACCCGCTGGCGACTTCAGGCACTTAAAGTAGCCAAAATGCATTCGGCTGGCAGCCGAATGCTACAGGCCAGCGGCCTGTCCTCCCCAGAATTAGCGTTAACCGCCGCAGTTCTCGACCACCCAGTGCAAATATTCGGGCAGCCCGCTCGAAATTGGAACAAAGATGATTTCTGGGACTTCGTAGGGATGCAATGAGCACAGTTTTTCCTGAAACGCTGATTGTCTATTCTCGCTTAGCTTAAACAACACGAGGGTTTCATTTCCGGATTCAATTTTTTCTTTCCAGCGATAAATCGATTCGACCGCCGGCAAAATATTCGCGCAGGCTGCAAATTTGTCGGTGACCAATTGATTGCAAATGCGCCACGCGGTTTCCCGATCTGGGAAGGTGCTTAGTGCGAGAACAACTTTTTCAGCAGTCATTCCGAGCAAAGTCGAGGAATCCCGTTTAGCTGCCCAAGGATATGATCGCGGGACCCTTCGACCCCGAAAACTTTCGGGGCTCAGGATGACGCGTAGAAGCGGACCGGCAAATCCAGCCGCCGCCAAGAACCATGTCAAAGTCGTAAATCACCGCAGCTTGCCCCGGTGTCACCGCGCGCTGTGGCTCATGTAAATGAATGCGAGCGCGATTATTTTCCAGCGGCGTCACGCTCGCGGGTGTGCCTGGATGGCTGTAGCGAATCTTCACAGTCGCTTTGAAGGAGGATCTGGGATCATCCTCCCCACGCGCCGGTGTTCGTCCGCCTCTCCCTTCGCAAGGGAGAGGATAGGGTGAGGGTTGACGACTTTCACCGTCCCATGATGGAAAACCCCTCACCTCAGTCCTCTCCCCTTCCACAAGGGAAGAGGCGGATGCAGCGCCGCTGGCGTGCGACCCATCGATCCCAGCTACAGGATGCCAATTCACCCTATCGATTTCGAATTCATCGCAAACTAAATTTTCCGCATCGCCGATAATCACGCGGTTTGTTTCAGGATCTAAATCGACAACGTAACGCGGCCGCAGCGATCCGCCCGGAAGTCCTTTGCGCTGGCCAATCGTGAAGAGCTCGATGCCCCCGTGTTCGGCAACGAAGTTTCCATCGACATCATAAATCTCACCGCGATGAAATTCGTTTTCGCCGAGGTGCGAACGCAAAAACGCTTTGTAATCATTTCCCGGTACGAAACAAATTTCCTGGCTATCGATCTTCTCGGCCACTTTCAAGCCCAACGAATGCGCGATCTCACGAATTTGAGGTTTCGTCATTTTGCCCAGCGGCGTGAGCGCGCGCCGAAGCTGTGCCTGCCGTAAACTAAATAAAAAATAGGACTGATCTTTGCGCGGATCGATTCCTTTGCGAAGCACGGCGTAGTTGTAGCCGGGATCGGTGATCCCGGCAGATCCAGACTTGATCGGTGCATCCGCGCCGCCGGGGTCACCGCCCCCGGCTACAGAATGCTCGATAATCGCGTAATGACCCGTGGCGATGTAATCGCACCCGAGCGCTGCCGCTTTCCTCCAGAGATTGCCGAACTTGAGCTTTTCATTGCACATCACGCAAGGATTCGGCGTCCGACCAGCCTGGTACTCGCTGGAGAAATAATCAATCACGAGCCGCTCGAATTGGTCGGCTTCGTCGACAACGTAATGCGGAATGCCCAGCGAATGCGCCACGCCGCGCGCATCTGCTATTGCCTGGGGACCGCAACATTTGTCCTCCGCGCGGGAGATGCAGTCTTGCGGCCAGACTTTCATAGTAACGCCGATCACGTCGTAGCCTTGTTCGCGCAGCAAATATCCGGCGACGCTGGAGTCCACTCCACCGCTCATTCCAAGAAGAACGCGTTGCTTCTTTCGGCTCATTCGAATGCAGAATTTCGATCAAGAGGTGCGTGAGTCAATGTTTCGGGGGAGCACAGGCTGCCAGCCTGTGCTTTTCGGCAGCCTGCCGAAAAGAAATGTCGTCGGCAAGCTGCCGACGACTGCAGGTAAGCTACCTGCGCTCCCCAGAAAGTGACGCTTCGCTAAAACTTCACAGCTCGGCTTACAAACTCGCTTCCACGCAAGGTGAACCGCCAGAGATAATGAGCGGAGCGCGAGATACCGATTCGCGCATCGGCCACAACGTCCACAGCCTTATTGGTGTTGCGAGTAAAACAGTGCTGCGGGTCGGCGCACAAATTCATCTCGTGGTGGCGACCAGTAATCCTGAGCGCCTGCGTTAGCTTGCCAGGCCCGGAACAGAGGCGTTTCACGTCGTTAAGTCCTCGACGTTTTTTCATTCGCTCAATGCCTTTTCGTGGCTCCAGCGCACGAATCAAAACGAACCCGTTGGCGTCGCCTTTCACCAGCACATTCAGCATCCAGTGCATCCCATAATTAAAATAGACATAAGCTGCGCCTGGTTGGTTTCGCTCGATAAAGCTGCGCGCGCTCGGCCGTGTAAAAGTGTGCGCCGCCTCGTCGTCGATTGCCGCGTACGCTTCTACCTCGACAAGGATCCCCGAGCAGTCGCCCCAGATCAGCTCGGCGCCAATCAACCCACGCGCGCACGTGATCGGGTCACGTTTAAAAAAAGAGGCGCGGACAATCTTCTTCGCCATTTGCCCCAGGTGATCCGCTCGTTTTAAACAGATTAGCTCGATGGCTTGTAGTAAACGGGAATTTTCACGGTGCTTTCGACCGGCTGCCCGTTTCGGAACGCCGGGATGAATTTAGCGCCGGTGAAATCGGAGATGGCCGCATCGCCAAAACCGAGCAAGGGTGGCTCTTCAGATAGCACCTGCATGCTCTGTAGATTCCCCCTCGCGTCCACATTGAGAGCGAGTTCCACTACGCCGGTCACCGCGACTTGGCTTCCGGTGTCGGGATAATGCAGACCCGTGAATTTTGAGTCCTGGCCAACATACGGTTGTGGATCAATGAAATCGCTTTCCTTGTCCAATTGATCCAGTTGCTGATTGGCGAAAATGCGCAGCCGCGGTTTGCCATTCACAACTGCGAACCTCACTGTGCCGTAGAAGATGGCGATGACCGGCTGGTGATTGTGAATTGCAGGGATGAACCTCTCATTAGCCAGGCGCTTCAGTAGTTCCTGTTCGAGCAGTTCCGATCCCCGTGTGCCGCGATAGGCGCCGCTGCGAACGATGTTGCCGGTCGGCGCCACGAGACAGGAAAACATTACGGCAGCGTCCTTTTGGCCTTTTTTGATCAGATCAGCGGTATCAATTCTGTTTATCAGCGAATCAGGCCCCGTCCCGATGAGTGCTGGCCGAAACTCCGGCAGCGTCGGTCTGGGGGACGGCGACGGTGACGCAGTTTGTGGCGTTTGCGATGAAGCGAGGTCGACGCCGAGCAGCAAACCAATAATGCAAAAAATCCTGAGACGCATGGCAAAATAGGCAAGCGAAAGCTGTTCTTTTTGCAAGAGCGAACTGCTGAAACTTTATGCCGCGATTTCGACCGGGATTTCAGCGGCGATCCGATGCACAATTTTGTGGCGCTGAAAATAATCGATGAGTGCATCGCGCGTTTGCACCGGATACAGGACGTAATTGGCCTCCGGTCTTTCAAGTAACGCGCGCAGTTTCATAAAATGATGACCGCCACTGCGCGAATCAAAACTGTTGAACGCGATGTCGTATTTTTTGTTTCGATCGAGTGGCCGACCATCAGCCAGAGTGATCGAAACGATTCGACAGTCATTACCGCGGCCTTGCGTCTTCAGTTCGAAGCCAAGCAGGTTGCGCTTCTCGTGGCTGGCGAATACTTCTTCCATGACAGTTTTTATTTCCTCAGGCGAAAGTTGTGCCGTCACGATGTAGTTTTCATAAGGAATCAAGTTCCAGATGTCCTTCAGCGTTTTGGGACCGGCGAGCAAACCGGCCCGATCATCGAACGCGCCATGTATCACGCCGTCCACTGGCACCTTTCGCGCCACGAGCGCTTCACCGATCGCCGCGCCAATGAGTCGTTCTACATCGCTGGGAATGCCTGGGCGGCTTCGACCCCGCAGCGTCTCGGCCAGTTCGCCGACTGGCGACGCTAGCGCGGCGTCCGATTCGGCAAGCTGCGATTTCGCTCGCGAAACAATCACGTGATCTGGATGGACATGCTGATCCATCAGCTCGCACATCGTTTCCCTATGGAGCAGCTTCTTTGAATTACGGTCGAACAGAAGATCGACTCGTCCTACGTGAATGCCGAAATGATCTGCCTGAGTGAAAAGCGCACCGTTGGTCAGACGACTTGGAATTGCCTGATGCGTGTGACCAGCGATGAACACCGCCACCTGCGGAAATTCCGAAGTTAGAGCCATTACAGTATTGGCAAAGTCATCGCCGCCGGTGCGCATTTTCAATCCCATATGCCCACTAAGCACAATCGCATCCGCACCTTCGTCCTTTGCCCTGGCGATCGCCCTGCGGACGGGTTCGACCGGATTTTGAAACTCGATGCCGCGCGTGAACTCCGGGCCGAGCCAGAACGGCATTCCGGGCGTTGTCACTCCAATGACCGCGAGCTTGATGCCCGCGATTTCTTTTATGATGAGCGGCTGGATCTTCGCGAATGGATGTTGCGATTCGGAAGATGCGCCGGCCGGCTTCCCGTTCAGAAGCGTGTTTGCAGCTAGCACCGGCATTGTCGATCGCTGCAGCGCGTTAAGAAACGTCTCGATCCCCCAATCGAACTCATGATTGCCGACAATCCACGCGTCGTATCTGAGATGATTGAATAGATCGATCATCAGCTCGCCTTTGTTGCGCAAACTGACCTCAGTGCCTTGATAAACATCACCGACGTCGATCAAAATGGAGTTCGAGTTTTCCCGGCGCCACCGTCGAATTTGCGCAGCACAACGCGCTAAGCCGCCGTAATCGGGATTCCCGTCGTAATCCGCGGTTGGCAAAATATGACCGTGGAGATCGGTTGTGTGCAGGATCGAGATGCAAACCGTATCGGACTCAAGCGCGGCAGCCGCACTCGCCAGCGTTGGGAATGCGCTGAGCAATCCAGCCCGGCCGGCGAGCTTCAAGAAATCCCGCCGCGTCCAGACCCTATCCAGATGCAACACCGCGTTAGCTTTCGTACCGGCAGCATCTTACCGATGTAGTGGCCATTAGCTCAATGAAAATGCTGCGACTCAAGATGTTGACCGCGTGACCGTTTCAGTGACACTTTGTCATGCTCAACGAAAATTCTATCGCCGATTTCAAAGCAAACCTGCGTGGACGCCTGATCGAGCCGGGCGATAAAGATTACGACGAAGCACGCAAGGTTTATAATGGGATGATCCACAAGAAGCCGCGCTTGATCGCGCGATGTACAGATGTCGCAGACGTAATTCGTTCCGTGAACTTTGCGAGAGAAAATGATCTGCTTGTTGCGATTCGCGGCGGCGGCCACAACGCGGGAGGTTTGGGAATTTGCGACGATGGCTTGGTGATCGATCTTTCGCCGATCAAGTACACCCGGATCGATCCCACTGCCCGCACCGTGACTGTCGGCGGCGGATGCGTGTGGGCCGATGTCGATCACGCCACGCATGTGTTCGGACTCGCCACTCCCAGTGGAATTATTTCCACGACCGGCGTTGGCGGATTGACTCTGGGCGGAGGAGTCGGACATCTCACACGCAAATGCGGTTTGACGATAGACAATCTCCTCTCGGCCGATGTGGTACTGGCTGACGGCAAATTTGTAAAGGCGAATGCCGACGAGAATTCAGATTTATTCTGGGCACTTCGCGGCGGTGGCGGAAATTTTGGCGTAGTAACGGCGTTTACCTTCAGGTTGCATCCGATCGACACGCTGTATGGCGGACCAATGCTGTACGAACTGAACGAGACAGCCGACGTGATGAAATGGTATCGGGATTTCATTCCTGCAGCACCGGACGATCTGAATGGCTTTTTTGCTTTTCTCACCGTTCCGCCCGTGGCGCCGTTCCCAGAACATTTGCACATGAAAAAAATGTGCGGTGTGGTCTGGGCATATGTCGGACCTCAGGAGAAAGCAGAAGAAACATTCAAGCCCATCCGCGCTTTCAAAAAGCCCGCGCTTGATTTTGTAGGCCCGCTTCCGCAGCCCGCGTTACAGACCATGTTCGACGCGCTTTATCCTCCGGGCCTTCAATGGTACTGGCGTGCCGACTTTGTGAATGAAATAAGCGACGATGCGATTGCGCAGCACATTCGCTTCGGTGAAGCGCTTCCAACGATGCATTCCACCATGCATATGTATCCGATTAACGGAGCCGCATCGCGGGTTGGAAAGAATGAGACTGCCTGGAACTACCGCGATGCCAACTGGGCGCAGGTCATGGTGGGCGTTGA
The DNA here is from genome assembly GCA_041487635.1 of Candidatus Udaeobacter sp. GTDB lineage: Bacteria > Verrucomicrobiota > Verrucomicrobiia > Chthoniobacterales > UBA10450 > Udaeobacter. Next base: position 7,981 of record JBGPNR010000010.1, read on the forward strand.
TCCTGATCCGGCGAACAACGAAAAAATCATATCATGGACGAAGAGTTACTATGATGCGCTTCATCCCTACTCCGCCGGTGGCGCATACGTAAACTTCTTGATGGGCGACGAAGGCGAAGACCGCGTGAAAAAGACTTACGGAGACAATTACGAGCGGCTTGTCACGATCAAAAAGAAATACGATCCCGATAATTTCTTTCGAGTGAATCAAAACATTAAGCCGAGCAAGGTCTAGTTCCGAAACACCGGCCGCTTGTTTATTCACGTAATTGACTGATCAGCGGCGCCGCAATATTGACGCGATGAAAGCGATGCGAATACGCATCGCACTCCAAAAGCACTTCGTGCGAAATTCACATAGAACGTTTTCGGTTTCGCGAAAGCTTTCGGAGTGCGGACGCGTCCTCGCGTCGCTTTCGCGCGCGTATTACGCAACTATCAATGAATCGTGATCCATGAACGCTGACGACCTAAGATCATTACAGGCGCCGCTGAAGGCGCGGTATCGCGAGCGCCCTGAGACCGCGCTCGTCACTCTACACGCCGAGGGAAGAGTCGGCGAAAACATCACCTGCAAAATCGAAACTGGCCAAGCGCGCGTCAAAGCCGGACTTCATCCTGCGACTGGTGGCGATGGGCGGAGCGCGTGTTCAGTCGATATGTTACTCGAGGCGTTGGTAGGATGCGCAGGTGTCACACTAAACGCAGTCGCGACCGCTCTTGGCATTCCATTGCGCGACGCCACGATTCGAGCAGAGGGCGATCTCGATTTTCGCGGTACACTCGGCGTTTCGAAAGACGTGCCTGTCGGCTTCAAGCAAATTCGTTTGAGCTTCGATCTGGATACTGACGCAAGCGAAGACCAAATCGCGACCCTCCTTCGATTGACCGAGCGATACTGCGTGGTTTATCAAACGCTGACTCACCCTGCCGCGATCAGCGTTTTGCATCGCGTTATATCGCGCTAAATTCAGCGCCTATGCCGCTATACATGGACATCCACAATCTTCCGGAGGGAACCACAGCCGAAGATGTCGCAAAGGCCCACGCGAAAGATATGGAGACGCAGCGGAAGTATGGCGTCGAGTACCATAAGTACTGGGTTAACGAGAGTGGCCGAAAAGTTTTTTGCCTCGCCCACGCGCCGAACGCTGAGGCAGCAGAATGTGTGCATCGCGAAGCGCACGGGATGATGGCCGAGAAGATTATCGAGGTGGAGCCCGACGTTGCAGAAGTATTCCTCGGCGGCACCGAAACAAACAACGTGGGAGCCGTTCTGCTGCCCGGCGGCGGAGCAGACGCGCGAGATCCCGGAATTCGAACGATCCTGTTCACGGACATTGTAAATTCGACCACATTGACTCAATCCGTAGGCGACGAGGCGGCTCTCGTTTTGCTCGGTGTGCACGACACGATTGTGCGAGATGCCTTGTCCGCCCTTGGCGGCCGCGAGGTAAAACACACTGGCGACGGGATCATGGCGTCATTCGTGTCGGCAGCGAGCGCAGTTCGATGCGCAATTCAGATTCAGAGGGAACTGGACAAGCACGCGCAAGCGAACCCTGAACGTCCGCTCAAGGTGCGAGTCGGTGCCGCAGCCGGCGAACCGGTCGAGCAAAATAACGATCTCTTTGGATCGACAGTTCAACTCGCCGCTCGGCTCTGCGCTCACGCGCAGCCGGAACAGATCCTGGTCTCGAACGCAATTCCAGACCTATGCATCGGCAAAGGACTATTATTCGAAGAACTAGGCGAAGTTGTCCTCAAAGGTTTCGGTTACCCAGTTCGCGCCCATGCCGCCGCGTGGAAGCAAGCGAATTAGACAGATTTTATCTGCAATCAATTGCAGATTTTTCAGGCCGAATTCTCGTTAGATGACATGAACTCCGTCTCTCGGCGACGCAGTCGGATAAGCCTGGTAGCGATGATCGTCGGCGGATTACTGGCAGTTGCTCCTGTTTTCGGTCCGCTCGGGAAGACGTTGCATTATTTGGCCGACTTCATCGCTGAGCGGCCACAGCCAATGCGAGCGCCCGATATCTCGTTTTTCGCCGAGCTGCTGGCTCTGATCATTTGTCCTGTCGGGCTGCTCCTGTTTGCCATATCGCTGGTTTTATTTATCCGAAGTGGCACGCGAACCGCGCCGCGCGCATGATAGGACGTCCGCATCTGACCAGCCGATGAAGCCACCCAGCACTTTGTTGTAAGCTGTCGATTCATGCGCAAGTCGCAATTCCCAAAGTGCTGGGTGGCTTATCTCGTTCTCGTTAGGTGACAAGCTTACACGCATCGAGATTGTTTACGGCGCCCAGTACAGCATGAAGCCGCATTGAACTCGAAAACGCGATGGAGAACGATAACTTGGTTAACGCCTGCGCTTCCGAAAGTCTTCTCGCGTGTTATGCCGATCGCCGCAATCTATGACATCCACGGGAATCTCCCCGCACTTGAGGCAGTAATCGAAGAGATCCGTCAGGCAGGCGTAGATCATGTTGTGATTGGAGGGGATGTTGTTCCGGGTCCGATGCCATCTGAAACACTCGCTCACTTGTTGAGCCTCGAGATTCCAGTGCACTTTATCCTGGGTAACGGTGAGGTTGCCGTTCTGGAACAGATGGCCGGCAAGGAGGCGGCAAATGTCCCAGAGCAGTTTCGTGAGATCATACGCTGGGCGGCGAAGGAGCTTGATCCCGAACACGAACAGTTGTTAGCCAGTTGGCCCAAAACTCTTCGCGTCGAGAATCGCGAATTAGGCGAGGTGCTGTTTTGCCATGCGACGCCGCGGAATGAAAATGAGGTCTTTACCTCCCTTACGCCTGGCGATCGCCTGTCATCAATCTTTGAAGGAGTCGACGCACCCATCGTCGTCTGCGGTCACACCCACATTCAGTTTGACCGAATGATCGGAAGAACTCGAGTCGTCAATGCTGGCAGTGTAGGAATGCCTTTCGGTAAACCGGGCGCATATTGGGTCTTGCTTGGACCCGACGTTCAGCTTCGGCATACGCCTTACAATTTAGCGAAAGCAGCCGAGCGCATTCGCGCCACGAGTTATCCGCAGGCTCAGGATTTTGCAGACCATAACGTCCTGCAACCGCCGTCAGAGAAAGAAATGCTTGAAGTCTTTGCCAAAACAGAATTGACGTGAAAGCGACTGAAGCGAGAGCGTCGTTGATAGATGTTTACCACGATCATGAAACACTTTCGTCTTTATGTATTACTCGCCGTCGCGATGCAGAGCTTGTGCAACGCGAATGTAACGAAGCTTCCCCTAGAAGATCGGAAGGCTTTGCTGGATACTGCGCGCTTCCACCAAGTTCACGCGACCAGCGATCTGCCATCCGCAATCCTGGCGCTTTGTGACGGCGGCGGGGACGGCAAACTCGCAGAGCCAGGCCAGAAGTGGAACGCGACTGATGTCATCACGGATCCAACGCTGCCAGGCAAGCGCTTCATTTGGGCAGCGGTCGGCAGCGAATACTACGTTGTCCATTACGAGCGCGGCGGAATCGCTCACACATTTCACATTTTAGTTGCTAAACTCACGAAGCATGACGCGAAACCCAAAGTACTTTGGCGCGCCGTTGGAGGTCCGTTCAAGAATTACGCGGCATTTCTCGAGGCATTGCGAAGCGGAAAGTTGGATGACCGTTTAGACTATCCGCATTGAGTGGCGTTATCGCGAGTGAAAGCACAGCTGTAGCTAACAAGGTGGATCGACTTCTCCTGACGGCGATGCCAGAAAGAACCGCCGAAGGCGCAGTGTCGTTTTCCATATGGGTGGTTTTCATTATAAGCATCCGGGCAGAGCCGCATCAGGCGCCAACGCGTTGAGGACAACGCGTTCCACCTTTATTTGATCCCGCCAATTTTGTAAATTGTGTCGAACCCTCTTATGGAACTTGAAGGAATTGATCATGTAGCTATGGGCGTACGCGACATCGAGCGATCAGCGAAATGGTACATCGAAGTTCTAGGATTCGAGCGGCTTCACGAAGGCGCGTGGAACGGTATTCCGACTTTTGTCGGCAAAGGAAATACCGGCCTAGCACTGTTTCCCGCGAGCTCGAATGAAAAATCAGCGCCTTCGGGTCACCGCGATCTTCGAATGCTTCACCTCGCCTTTCGCGCGAATCGCGAAAATTTTCTGGCAGCGCAGCGCGAACTACAAAAGCGCGAAATCAAATTTGAATTCCAAGATCACGAAATTTCTCACTCCATTTATTTCCGCGATCCCGACGGCCACGCCCTCGAGATCACGACCTATGATTTGTAGGAACAGCACTCCCAGGCATCTAGCGATTTCAATTCTTCCATTGTCAGTTGAGCGGAGCGAAACAGCTCTGATGATTGCTTCGCGGGCCACCTGGAAGAAATAATTAGAGATTTCTCGACTTCGCTCGGAATGACAGCCTGACGCGACCGCGCCCTACGATTTACGCGACCCTACCGCAGCAGTTTTTGTATTTTTTTCCGCTGCCACAGGGGCACGGTTCGTTCCGGCCGACCTTTGGTATTGAGCGCCGAACCGGAAGATCGATCGAAACCTCCCCTGCTCCATCGCCGTCGCCATCTGCGGCAACGCCCGCCATTGCACCGACCGGTTGAGGCTGACGCGCGCGCGATGGAGCGCCCGCGGTTGGCGCGGTAGGTGCATGTTCGCGCAACAGGAACTGCGGCAACGTGGCCAGGAAATTCTCGAACGCCTGCAAGTTCGAAGTGCTCCGGAACAAATTGTTCAAGACTTCATTCTTAATGTTCGCCATTAATTCCACAAACATGTCGTACGCCTCGGTCTTGTACTCGATGAGCGGATCTTTTTGCGCGTAGCCACGGAGATAAACACCCTCGCGCAATGCGTCCATGGCGTAGAGATGCTCCTGCCAGAGACGGTCGATCGCGTTGAGGATGATATAGCGCTCCAGACTTTTTACGGCTGTGGCCTCTTCGTAGGCTGATTTGCGCTCGTAAGCGTTCTTGATCTTTTCAACCAGGAACTGCGCGTTTTCGTCGACACCACGCGTTTCAAATTCTGCTTTTTCTTTAGTCAAACCGAGCGGGAAAGTTGTGTTCACCCAATGGATGAAACCGGTGTAATTCGGCTCATCGACGTCGAGATACTCTTTCACTTTTGCCGGTATAGCCTCGTCGATCACCTCGTAGATGAGCTTGCGCGGTTCCTCGGAATCGATCACTTCGTTGCGATAAGTGTAAACCACCTCGCGCTGCATGTTCATCACGTCATCGAAATCGAGCGTCCGTTTTCGAACGAGATAGTTGCGCTGCTCAACGCGTTTCTGCGCCGTCTCGACTGATTTGTTCAACCATCGATGCTCGAGCTCCTGGCCTTCTTCGAGCCCGAATCGCTCCATGATTCTCGTCATCCGATCGGCTGCGCCGAAATTGCGCATCAAATCGTCCTCGAAACTGACATAGAACCGCGATGCGCCCGGATCGCCTTGGCGCGCGCAACGTCCACGCAATTGGCGATCGATTCGGCGCGCTTCGTGGCGCTCGGTCCCGACCACCATCAATCCACCGCGTTCTATAACGCCGAGCCCAAGCTTAATATCGGTGCCGCGGCCGGCCATGTTCGTTGAAATTGTGACCGTACCAGGTTGGCCCGCGCGCGCCACAATCTCAGCCTCCTGCATGTGGAACTTCGCGTTCAACACGTTGTGCGGGATTTTTTCGCGCTTCAGCATTCGGCTGAGTAATTCGGAGGCTTCCACGCTGACCGTGCCAACCAGCACCGGCTGACTTTTCGCATGAGCTTCTTTGATTTCCCTAATGACGGCGTTGTACTTTTCGCGCCGCGTCTTGTAGATCCGATCGTTGTTATCGTTACGCCGCACCGGCCGGTTCGTCGGAATCATGTTCACGTCGAGCTTGTAGATATCGTGAAATTCGGCTGCTTCCGTTTCCGCCGTGCCGGTCATTCCAGCCAGTCTTTGATAAAGCCTGAAATAATTTTGAATGGTGATCGTCGCCAAAGTCTGGGTCTCGCGGTCGATCTGGACGCCTTCCTTGGCTTCAACGGCCTGATGCAAACCATCGCTCCAACGCCGCCCTGGCATTTTTCGGCCGGTGAACTCATCGACAATCACGACCTTGTTATCCTCGATCACGTACTGGACATCCTTTTCAAACAAGCAATAGGCCTTCAGTAGCTGTGAGATGTTGTGGATGCGCTCGGCCTGCGCATCGCAATGCTGCTGGCGGTCCGCTTTTTTCTTATCTTTCTCTTCTTGCGGTAGAGCCGGATCGAGATCGATCTCGGTGAATTCGTTAATCAGATCCGGTAACACGAATGCATTTGGATCATCGGGATTGAGAAAGCCACGGCCCTGCTCCGAGAGATCGGATTCGTTCGATTTCTCGTCGATGGTGAAGAACAATTCTTCCTTGAGCTGGAAGAGTTCTTCCTTGCGCGTGTCCCCGTAAAATGAAAGCTCGGCTTTATCGATGGCGCGGCGTTTGTCAGGGTCTTCCATCATGCGCAAAAGCTGCTTATTGCGCGGCTGACCGAGTTTCACCTTGAACATGAGACGACCGCCCGTCTCGACCTCGCCCTGCTCAAATTTCTCGATCGCTTCGCTCGCTACGCGGTTGCAAAGCATGTTTTGCTTCCGCACCAACTGCTCGATCAGCGGCTTCCACTTGTCGTATTGATGAGTGGAAATCGTCGCCGGCCCGCTGATGATGAGCGGCGTGCGCGCTTCATCGATCAGGATGGAATCGACTTCATCGACAATGGCATAGTGATAGCCGCGCTGGACCTGTTGTTCGCGCGTGGTGGCCATGCCATTATCGCGCAGATAATCGAAACCGAACTCGCTGTTCGTTCCGTAGGTGATGTCCATCGCGTATTGTTCGCGGCGAACATCCGGCTCCTGGTCGTGTTCGATGCAGCCAACTGTTAACCCGAGGAAGCTGTAAAGTTGCCCCATCCATTCCGCGTCGCGTCGCGCCAAATAATCGTTCACCGTCACCAGGTGCGCGCCGCGACCAGTGAGCGCATTCAAGTAGAGCGGCAAGGTCGCAACGAGCGTTTTGCCTTCGCCCGTCGCCATCTCCGCGATCCGTCCCCGGTGCAACACAATCCCGCCCAACAACTGCACATCGAAGTGCACCATGTCCCAGACCATGGGCTGATCGCATACTGTAAAGGAATGCTGTCGTTCTTTCAGGCGGCGAGCCGCGTTTTTTACCACCGCGAACGCTTCCGGCAGAATTTCATCCAGCTTTTTCCATTGATCTTCCAGTCCCGGAATCGCTCTAATCTCTTCCTTCCAAGCCGCGGTCTTCGCACGCAAATCGTCATCGGACAAGCTTTTGAACTGTTCATCCAGCTCGTTGGCTCGGCGCACGATTGGCATGAGACGCCTCAGTTCGCGCTGGTTCTTTGACCCCAAAATCTTCTTTAAAATCCAACCAACCATTTGAGCGTGTAATATCGGCGAGATTCCCGCACTATCAATTATCGGCACCGATTAGCTCGCCAGCCGTTACTGATCTTCGACGCTCCGCTATAGCCACCGCCCTGCATTCCTCGCGGTGCTACCGAGAATGGATGCGCAATGTGTTTAATCTGGTAGGGCGCGTCACTCCGTGCGCGCCGTCGTTCGCGTCATCCCGGTCCGGACCCTTCATTCCGCTCACTATGCACGGAGGACTGCTGGTCTTACCGTTTGCAATTGCCGCCGTGCGAGCATCTCGCTACGCTCCGCGCGTGGATTTGCCCGTCCGCAAAAAACTGCCTCACACAGTCCCGCAATGGGTTAGCCGAGGGCAGTTGGTTCTTTATCACCATTAACTGCGTCCCGCCGGGCAAGAACCAACTGTGTCACGCACACGCTGGCGATGTCGTGCTGGCCGCGATGAAATTTAATCATGAGCGATTCGTCTGGCATTGCCGTGTGTGCGTGCTTATGCCGGATCATCTGCACGCGATTATTGCGTTTCAGCGCGAACGCGGAATGCAAACGACGGTCAGGAACTGGAAGAAGTTTGTCGCTGGAAAATACGGTGTGGATTGGCAACGCGATTTTTTCGATCACCGGTTGCGCGACCATCACGAACTGGAAAAGAAGACTAGCTACATCCTCATGAACCCGCTTCGCAGAGGATTGTGCGAACGAGCGGAGGATTGGGTGTGGGTTTATCGGTCGAATGACCGGCCGCCGCCGCTGTGGGGTTGAGGCGAAACGGCGCGCACGGAGTGACGCGCCCTACCTAGAGAAACTTTCGAGGCAGCTCGACCGCCCTTCGCAAGAGGCGCAAATAATGGTTCCGCGAAATTTCAAGACCGCCAAACTGTTTCAGGTGCGGCGTGAGCCATTGCGTGTCCAACAACACGAATTTGTGAGCGCGCAAATGATCCAC
>JBGPNR010000011.1:0-15768 GCA_041487635.1 Candidatus Udaeobacter sp.
AATTCGGCAAAATCATCTGCACGACGGTTACGTCCGGCTGGTGGTGACGCGCGGGATTGGCAATCTGGGTTTAAATCCGACGCAATGTAAATGGCCGAGCGTGATCATTATTGTGGCAGCGATCACCCTTTATCACGAGAACCTTTATAAAAAGGGATTAACGATCGTGACATGCGCAACGCGCCGGTGCAATCCGGGTGCGCTCAATCCGGCAGTCAAGTCTCTCAATTACTTGAACAACGTGATGGCACGGCTGGAGGCGAATTTGGCTGATGCGGACGAGGCGCTGATGTTGAACGATGTGGGCAATGTTGCCGAATGCACCGCGGATAACATTTTCGTCATTAAGCGCAGTCAAATTGTTACGCCGCCGGTTACCGCAGGCGCACTTCGCGGCATTACACGCTCAGTCGCGTTTGAAATCGCCGCGGAACTTGGCTTCAAAACGTTAAAAGCAGACATTACGCGCCACGATGTTTACGCTGCCGACGAATGTTTCCTCACTGGGACGGCGGCGGAGATCGTTCCTGTGGTTAAAGCCGACGGGCGCCTGATCGGTAACGGCAAACCCGGCCCCATCACTATGCGCATAATTGCGCGGTTCCGGGAAATGACACGCGAAACGGGCACGCCGATTTTCGCCTAGCATTGATTAAAGCCGTTTCTGAGGCAGAAGGTGCCGGGGAAATATTCCGGGTTGAATGTTTCCAAAATATCAGGGTCTAATTAACAGAGATGTTGTGCGACGTTTGCAAATGCAATGATGCGACGGTGTTCCTGACACAGATTCTGGAAGGCAAAATGCACAAGGTGAATCTGTGCGAAGCCTGCTCGAAAGAGAAAGGTGTACAGGACCCCACGAGCTTCGCTCTTGCCGATCTGCTGCTTGGCATTGGAGCAGCCGAAGAGATCGAAAAGGGAGCGCCCACGCAAAAATGTTCGGTATGCGGCTTTAGCCAGGCTGACTTCAAGAAAACTGGACGCCTGGGATGCAGCGAATGCTACGTCACGTTTGCGGAGGGTTTGAACTCGCTCCTAAAAGCAATGCACAAAGGCACCGAACATGTGGGGAAATTGCCGGAACGCGCGCAGCGCGCCATGGCACTGAGTCATCGGATGCGGGCGCTGAACGAAAATCTGCAGAAAGCCGTGGCCGATGAGAACTATGAGACGGCCGCCTCGCTGCGCGATCAAATCAAACAGCTTGAAAGCGAACTCACCAATTCCCCATGAAATTTTCGAATATGCTGGCTACTGCCGGGGAATGGCTGCGCGGTGAGGGGCCGCATCACAAAGTTGTGATTAGCAGCCGTGTGCGCCTCGCGCGTAATCTGCGCAACCGCCCTTTCCCTGGCTGGGCGAAGAAAGCCGAACGCAATTCGATCCTGGAACTGATCAGGTCACATGTGGAATCGCTTCCGGAAATGCAGGAATCCTTTTCCGAAAGTTTGCAGGATCTTTCGGCCTTGGACAGGCAGGTGTTGGTGGAACGTCATCTGATTAGTCGCGAGCATGCGGCCAAAGGCGGCGGGAGCGCGGTGGTAGTGAATCGGCGGCAAACCGTTAGCATCATGATCAACGAAGAAGATCATTTGCGAATGCAATCGATTCGCTCCGGGCTCCAGTTGAAGCAGGCATTCAAGCTGGTGGACAAGATCGACAGCGCATTGGAAAGCAAGCTCGACTTCGCTTTTGATCCGCGGCTGGGATATCTAACCGCATGCCCTACGAACGTTGGCACTGGTATGCGCGCCTCCGCGATGCTCCATTTGCCTGGCCTTGTCCTGAGCGAGTTGATTAACCAGGTAATTCAAGCGGTAAGTAAAATCGGTCTCGCGGTGCGTGGGCTTTATGGCGAAGGGACCGAAGCAATGGGTAACCTCTTTCAAATTTCAAATCAGACCACGCTCGGTGAGAAAGAGGACGAGATCATCAATCGTCTGAGCAAAGTGATTGAAACAATCATCGAAAAGGAACATGACGCGCGTCAAATTTTGCTCCAAAAAAAGCCGAACACGCTGTGCGATCAGATCGGTCGTGCCTATGGGGTTTTGACCTACGCGCATGCCATGCCATCGAAGGAGGCGCTTAATCTGCTCTCGGTCATCAAGCTCGGTATGGACTTGGGCGCGTTTCCAGAAGACCAGCGTCTTCAGATCGATGAATTATTTATCGAGACGCAGCCGGCGCATTTGCAAAAAAGCTCGCAACAAAAACTGAATGCGGAAGAACGCGACCATCTGCGCGCCCAGATTATCCGCGACCGTTTGAAAGTCTTTCCCAAACCTGATATTAGTAAGATGGCGAAGGAGTCGGGCAATGGTTCGACTAACGCGCCATCGAACAATGAATAATTTTACACCGCGGGCTCAACAGGTTTTGGCGCTTGCTCGCAAAGAGGCGGACCGGTTTAACCACAACTACGTCGGCACCGAGCATCTACTTCTGGGACTCATTAAGCTGGGCCAGGGAGTGGCGGTGAACGTCTTGCAAAAGATGGGTCTCGATCTTGAGACCGTGCGCATGGAGGTGGAGAAACAGGTCGGCTCTGGACCGGAGACGAAGATAGTTGGTAACGTTCCCTACACGCCCAGAGTCAAAAAGGTGTTGGCGCTGGCGGGCAAGGAAGCCAAGGCGCTCAATCACTCCTACGTCGGCACGGAACATATTTTGCTTGGGCTCTTGCGGGAAGGTGAGGGGGTCGCTGCCAGAGTGCTCAAGAGTCTCGAACTCGATATCGAACGCACGCGCAACGAGATTCTCAAAGAGCTAGACCCAAACTTCACGCCATCTGAATCGGAGCAGGAAGGCGCCGAACCGGCGAAAAAGGACGTCAAGACTCCAGCGCTTCGCGCATTTGGCCGTGATCTGACTGAGCTGGCGAGGAAAGGAGAACTCGATCCCGTAATTGGCCGGCGCAACGAGATCGAGCGGGTCATTCAAGTACTTTGCCGGAGGACCAAGAACAATCCTGTTCTGATCGGCGAAGCCGGCGTCGGCAAAACGGCCATCGCCGAAGGGTTGGCGCAGGAAATTGCAAACGGCAACGTGCCTGAATTGTTGCACGACCGGCGCGTCATCACACTTGATTTGGCGCTAATGGTGGCTGGAACAAAATACCGCGGTCAGTTCGAAGAGCGAATCAAAGCCGTGATGGACGAAATCCGCCGCTCCAAGAACGTGATTCTTTTCATCGACGAGTTGCACACCATCGTTGGCGCAGGCTCGGCCGAGGGCGCGATGGACGCATCGAACATTATCAAGCCCGCGCTGAGTCGTGGTGAATTGCAATGTGTCGGCGCGACTACGATGAACGAATACCGCAAGTATATCGAGAAAGACGCAGCATTGGAACGTCGTTTCCAGACGATAAAAGTGGATGCGCCGACGGTTGATGAAGCGATTCAAATCTTGAAAGGCCTTCGGCCTAAGTACGAGGCGCACCACAAAGCAAAACTCACTGACGAGGCGCTGGAGACTGCCGTCAGATTTTCGGATCGTTATATCACGGGACGGTTTCTTCCCGACAAGGCTATCGATGTGATGGATGAGGCCGGCGCGCGCGCCCGGATCAATTCCATGACCCGCCCGCCGGACGTGAAGGACATCGAGAAAGAAATAGAAGAGATCCGGGTGGAAAAGGAAGGAGCGATTAAGGCGCAGGATTTTGAGAAAGCTGCCGCGTTGCGCGACAAAGAGAAGCAAACAAAGGAAAAACTCGATGCCATTCTCAACAAATGGCGTGAGGAACGGGAAGAAAAAGAGGTCGTGGTAACCGCGGACGACATGATGCACATCATCTCGAAGGTCACCGGCGTTCCACTGCAGCGGATGGAGCAGGAGGAAACGCAAAAGCTCCTCATGATGGAATCCGAGATGAAGCAGCGCGTCATTGGCCAGGACGAAGCGGTCACCGCTATCAGCAAGGCTTTGCGTCGCTCACGCGCCGATTTGAAAGATCCAAGGCGACCGATCGGTTCGTTCGTCTTTCTCGGTCCGACTGGAGTCGGTAAAACGTATCTCGCGCGCACTCTCGCCGAATTCATGTTCGGTGACGCCGACGCGTTGATTCAAATCGATATGTCGGAGTACATGGAAAAGTTCACCGCTTCGCGTTTGATCGGTTCGCCGCCAGGGTACGTCGGTTACGAGGAAGGTGGACAATTATCTGAAGCCGTGCGACGCCGGCCGTACTCGGTTGTGCTTTTTGACGAAATCGAAAAGGCGCACCCGGATGTGATGCATCTGCTTTTGCAAATACTTGAAGACGGCAAAATCACAGACTCGCTAGGGCGCAAGATCGATTTCCGGAACACGATCATCATCATGACTTCGAACGTCGGAGCCGAGTTATTGAAAAAGCAAACGGTGATGGGTTTCGGCGCGCCGATGGAAGGACATGATTACGATTCGATGCGAGACAAAATTCTCGAAGAGACCAAGCGCGTCTTTAAACCGGAGTTTCTCAACCGGCTGGACGAAATCATTGTGTTTCATTCGCTTGGCAAACCTGAGCTGTTGCGCATCGTCGATCTGGAAGCGAACAAAGTGCTCAAACGCATCAAAGCCAAGGAAGTCCACATTGAGTTGACGCAAAGCGCGAAGGAATTCCTCATCGAGAAAGGATACGATCCGCAGTATGGAGCGCGGCCAATGCGGCGCGCGGTGGAGCGTTTTCTGGAAGACCCGCTCGCGGAAGAATTGCTTCGCGGCACCGTCAAACCTGGCGACAAAGTCGAAGTTGTGGCGGTCGATGGGAAACTGTCGTTCCAGGTTCTCGAATCGCATCCACAGAGTAGCGCAGCTGCATCGGCAAGCTAAGGCACGATACAGGTCACGCCCGCGGATGGGCATCCGCGTAGGCTTTTTTCAGGCGTTCCACTGTCACGTGCGTGTAGATCTGAGTCGTGGAAAGGCTGGCGTGCCCGAGTAACGCCTGGACACTGCGCAGATCGGCGCCGCGATCGAGCATGTGCGTCGCGAAGCTATGCCGTAACTTGTGCGGGCTGATTGAAATTGGAATGGATGTGTAGCGGACATAACGCTTTAACACGAGCCAGACTGAGCGGACGGACATTCGTTTTCGCGCCTTGTTTATGAAGAGTGGCCCTGTATGCACGTTCGCAGCGGCGCGATAGCGTGAGATCGTTTCGAGCGCCGGCAAACCCACCGGGCAAACACGCTCCTTGCGACCTTTGCCGAATACCCGCACAGACTCGGTGTAAGGATCGAGATCGGCCACATCGAGCGCAGCCAACTCGCTCAGTCGCAAGCCGCTGCTGTAAAATAATTCCATAATCGCGACATCGCGCAGCGGCATCCAAACTGGCGCGGCGCGGTTCTTCGTCTCGCGGGTCGGAGCGCTAAGGAGCTCCTCAACCTGTTGCCGAGTAAGCACCAGCGGCAGCTTCTTTTCAATTTTTGGCATTTGCACTTCTCGAACGGGATTATGTCGTAGCCGTTTTCGAGCTGCGAGAAACTGATAAAAGCTGCGCAGCGCAGAGAATTGCAGCCGCACGTATGAACGAGCCTGCCCGCGCTTCATAAGTGCAAAAAGATAATCTCGAAAATCGTCAGCATTACATTTCTTCCACGATCTCTTGGTTTCCGCACCACAAGTAGTTAACGCCTGGCGATACACCTTGAGGGTGCGCGGCGAAGCATTTCGCTCATTGGCGAGGTAACTCAGGAATTCCTCGACCAAGGAGTCTTTTTTTCCGGAAACGGTCGCGGCGTCTGTCATGTCGAGCAAAGTCGAGACATCTCTAATTTTTTAAATAACCCGCGTCCCATAAGTGATACTGAGAGATTCCTCGACTTCGCTCGGAATGACAACCACCAAGGTATCATTCCGGTTTTTCCACGACATAGCGGAGATCCGAAGCGCTGGCAGTGCCCCGAAACTGACTTCTGAAAATTGGCGGCGGGTTTGTAGAAATTAATTCGTACCCCTTCAGAACAAATTCTGGATAGATCCCGTTACTGGCAGGCTCATAGACTTTGTCGCCGCTGAAATTACCGTAGAGCTTGTATTCGTAATTATTGTCGCTTCCGAAATCGAGACGTTCGCGGTCGGGCGCGAGCTTTTGTTTTTCATTCAACATTACCAACTCAGCTGTGCTCCATGGTTGACCCGGTCGCCGGACGTAACCCCAGAATTTGTAATCGGGCTTATAATAGCGTCGCCCGATAAAGTAATCCCCGGTCGGCTCGGCTGCGATATGTTGCGCCATCTCGATTCTTGCTTGCTGAATCCCCTGCGGCATGGTTTCGCAACTGCTCAACAACACCGCGCACAGCAGTATATTGCCTGCCAGTAAAAACTGAGTCGCGCGTCTCATTGCTTCGATGGACATCCTTTATCGCACCTTTCTGCAAGGCGCAATTGGAAGCTCCTTTGCTAGGTTGTAAATTCGAATGTCGAAATCCGAAACGACCTTGCGTTTTTCGCCTTCACCGATCACTAGTCACTGATCACTGATACCATGGTTCGATTCTTCAACGCTCTGGGCACGCCGCTGCTCTCGTTTTTTCAATACCTGGGCGAACTCGTGCTGTTGGCCGCCGACACCTTTCGTTCCATTTTCACGCGCAAACTCCGCTGGAAATTATTTCTCAATCAAGTTGTTGAGATTGGATTGCTTTCGCAGCTCGTCGTTATTATCACCGGCGCATTCACCGGCGCGGTATTCTCGGCACAAACATTTTTCCAATTTAACAAGCTGGGAATGGGCTCCGCCGTGGGCGCGGTAGTTTCGGTGTCGCTCTGCCGCGAGCTGGCTCCTGTTCTGACGGCACTCATGGTCGCGGGGCGCGTCGGGGCGGCGATGTCGGCTGAGATCGGCACAATGAAAGTGACGGAGCAAATCGATGCACTTCGCGCGCTGGCAGTTTACCCCGTTGATTACCTGGTAGTGCCGCGCGCGCTTGCCATGATGGTATCGATGCCGCTGCTGGTGGCGGAGTGCATCGCCGTGGGCATCGCCGCCGGCTATCTCGTAGCGATTTTCATGCTCGACATTAACGGCACTTATTACATGGCGAACATGGTGCGGTGGACGCGCAGTCGTGACATCATCATGGGTCTGACAAAAGCATTCTGTTTCGGAATACTCATCGTATTCATCAGTTGCCATAAAGGCTTGACCACACGCGAAGGCGCGGTGGGCGTCGGCCGCGCGACAACCGAAGCTGTCGTGGACTCGTCGCTGGCTGTTCTGATTTGCAATTTTTTCCTTACCATGATGTTCAACATCATCTACCCGGCGGGCTATCAATGAGTGCAGTGATGGAGTTTTTGGAGCAATTGAAAGTGGAGAGTGGTGAGTTGAGAGTTCGTGTGTTGCCATGATCGAAGCACCGCCGTCTCCAAAGACGTCTACCAAACCGCATCCGGTTCCAGGTAATTCGTCGCCTATGATCAAGGTGCGTTCATTGACAAAAAAAATCGGGCAGCAGGAGATTTTGCGCGGCGTTGATCTTGAGGTGCGGAGTGGTGAAACTCTTGCCATCATCGGGCGGAGCGGCGGCGGCAAGAGCGTTTTGCTTAAACATCTCGTAGGATTGATGGAACCGGACGGGGGAGAAATTTGGATCCAGGCCCAAAACATTATCGGTATGAGCGAGCGCCAGCTTGGGGCAATTCGCCAAAAGGTTGGAATTCTTTTCCAAGGCGGCGCGCTTTTTGATTCGATGACGGTGGAAGACAACATTGCTTTTCCTCTGCGGGAGGCCGGCGAACGTGACCCAAAAGTTTTGCACTCGAAAGTCGCAGAGATGCTTGAGGTGATGGAAATGGAGGGAGAGGAGGCCAAGATGCCGGAGAGTTTGAGTGGCGGAATGAAGAAACGGGTGGGTCTCGCGCGCGCCATCATTCGCCGACCTTCGTGCGTATTATACGATGAGCCGACGGCAGGGCTTGATCCTGTTGTGGCGGACAGCATCAATCGATTGATCCGCCGGCTGCAGCAACGCTTTGGAATGACCAGCGTCGTGGTCACCCACGATATGAAAAGCGCATTCGATGTTGCTGATCGGATCGCGTACCTGCACGAAGGCCGCGTCTATTTTCATGGGACAGCAAGTGACCTTCAGAAATCGACTGATCCGCTCATTGAGGATTTCCTGCTCGGCCGATCCGATGGCAGGGGCGATTGACTCAATCGTCCTCGGCCGGTTGCGGTGAACCGCCGCTACCTTGCGAAAATCAGCCAGTAAGACGACAATTATCGTCTCAAAATGAACCGGCACGAGCGAGGTTTGGAATTTAAAGTTGGTATTTTTGTTTTCGTGGGTTTGGCGATGTTAGCCGCGCTGCTGGTGCAATTCGGCAGGCTGGGAGAGGGTTTCAAGACCTATTATGCCCTGACAGTTCGCTTCACCAATGCGAGCGGACTTTTGAAAGGCTCCGATGTCCTGCTCGCCGGCGCTAGAATTGGAAAGGTTGCCGGTGGTCCGCGGCTGGTTCGCGAAGGCGCTGGCGTGGCTGTGCCGCTGAAAATTTATGATTACGTCAAGGTTCCTGAGGGGACCAAGTTCACCGTTGGAAGCTCCGGGCTGCTGGGCGATCGATTTGTTGTCGTAACGCCGCCGCCCGGACAAGCGAAAGCGTATCTGCCGCCGAATGCGTACATCGATGGGACGCGTGAGACCGGTATCGACGATCTCACGCGAGAGGGCGGCGCGCTTGTAACCGACCTCCGCGGGACTGTGCAAAAGATCGACACGACCGTGAACCGCCTGAATCAAGAAACACTCTCCTCAGCGAACATGGAAAACCTGAAGTCGAGCATGGAACATTTGAACCAGGCTACCGGCGCACTGGCAGAATCTTCAAAGAAATTGGATGGAGTGATTGAGCAGGCGGATTCGACGATGGCTTCGGCAAAGAAAGCTGCCGACAACTTGCAGAACGCGATCGCAGATACACGCAAGGTGCTGCAGAGCGCCACGCAAGGCAAAGGTTTGGTTGCGACTCTCCTAAACGACCAACAGTTAGCGAATGATTTGCACGCGCTGATCACCAATCTGCGAGCCCACGGCGTCTTGTTTTACCGCGATAGCGCTGCAACGACTCAAACGAAGCCCCCCGAGCAAACCAAACCAGCTCGTCAAAGTCGCACCCGCTGATTTTCGTTTCATTGGTGGAGTGGGCGGACAAGATAATCACGGAATAGCCGTCAATCCTCACAGCGCCCCGAGCAGACGCGAGCGCACATCTTCTTCGGTCATGCCGTCGATGCGAATCACTTTGTCGCGCGACCTCTGACCGTGTTCCAGAATGATTGCGCGCTGAGAGATATTCAATTGGTCGGCCAGAAAACAACGCAGAGCTGCGTTAGCTTTCCCTTCCACAGCCTGTGCGCGCAATTTGATCTTAATCGCGCAGCCATGTTCGCCCGCGACCTTGTCGATCTTCCGGTTTGGAACAATGTGAAAACGCAATGTCGCCATCGACGAATTGTAGCGCAATTCGTTTCTCGCGCGGTGGCCTTTCGCACACGGATGATCGCGGCACTTTTGCTCGACAAACATCCAAACGTGCCGACAAATCGCATGCATGAAACCTCGGCATCTCTACCTGGTGTTCTGTCTGCTCGGGCTCGTTCTGCCCTATTCGCAATTCATTCCCTGGATCATCGAGCATCACGCGTTGAACATCTCGATGTTCATGCACGATCTTTTTGCGAATCGCATCGCCGCTTTCTTCGCTTTGGACGTGATCGTCTCGGCAATCGTGCTCCTCTCGTTCATTCAGAGTGAAGGACGGCGGTTGCGGATGCGATTCCTTTGGTTGCCGATGTTGGGTACAGTTTTCGTCGGAGTTTCGCTCGGTCTGCCGCTTTTTCTTTATTTGCGGCAACTCGAGCTCGATCGGAAAGCCATTTAGATTTCAAACAATGACAGCAGATGATTTTCGGAAGCTCGCGTTAAGTTTTCCCGAAGCAGTGGAGTCGGCGCACATGCATCACCCCGATTTTCGCGTCTGCGGAAAGATATTCGCTACCCTCGGATATCCCGACGAGAATTCCGCCGTCGTGAAATTAACTCCAGACGAACAAAGACACTTGGTCCGCGGCGATCCAAACGTTTTCCAACCAGTGAAAGGCGGGTGGGGTCGTCGCGGCAGTACCAGCATTCATCTGCCGGCGGCGAAGATCGAGATCGTTCGCGAAGCTCTTGGCGCTGCCTGGCGTAACACTGCCCCGAAACGACTGGCGCGGACTCGTTAGCGCAAGCCAACCGCGGCGCGGACACGGGTCATCACGTCGTCGGCAACTTCATTAGCGCGTTTGGCGCCACGGACGAGGACATTGTCGATGTATAATTTGTCGGCCAGGATTTCCTTGCGCCGTTTGCGCATCGGAGAAAAATACTCCCAGAGTTTTTCGAAAAGCTCTTTTTTGAAATCGCCATATCCGGTGCCGCCCGTTTCGAATCGCTCACGCATGCTAGCGATTTCATCTTTGGAAGCGAAGAGCGAGTAAAGCTGAAAAATGGTCGACTTTGCCGGGTCTTTCGGCGCTTCCACCGGAGTCGAATCGGTCACGATGCTCATGACGCGTTTCCTTGTTTCCTTTTCCTCGCCAAAAATATCGATGTTGTTGCCGTAGCTCTTGCTCATCTTCTGTCCGTCGAGACCGGGAACAATTTGCGTTTGAGGATTGATCCGCGCTTCCGGCAACTTGAAAATCTGTCCGAACTGCTCATTCATTTTCCCCGCCAAATCGCGCGTTATCTCGATGTGCTGCTTTTGATCCTTTCCGACCGGCACGATGTCACTGTCGTAGATCAAAATGTCCGCCGCCATCAGCACTGGATAGCTGAAAAGTCCTACCATTGGTGCGAGTCCGCGCGCGAGTTTGTCTTTATAGGAGTGCGCCCGCTCGAGCAGCCCCTTCGGCGCAACGGTCGACAAAATCCAGGTCAACTCCGTGACTTGCGGCACATCGCTTTGTTTGAAGAGCGCAGCGCGTTCGGGATCGAGACCGGCCGCAAGAAAATCGACCGCAACACGCCGGACGTTTTCGCGGAGAACATCCGGGTCGCGCACACTGGTCAGCGCGTGGTAATCGGCGATGAAATATAGCGCTTCGCCCTCATCTTGAAGCGCGATCGCAGGCTTCATCATGCCGAAATAATTGCCGATGTGCAGAAGGCCGCTGGGCTGAATGCCGGATAGGATGCGCATGGGTTTGTTATCTGTCATTCTGAGCGGAGTCGAAGAATCTCAGTTCTTTATTCTGAATGTCTTCCACGGGTTTGGATTAACAGTAAGAGATTTCTCGACTTCGCTCGAAATGACAATTCATGTGCAGAAGGCCGCTGGGCTGAATGCCGGTGAATGCGCATGGCCTGCAACGTTCAACGCTCAACGTCCAACTCTCAACGTTCAAGTCGCCATCAGATGCATCAGTCATTTGGGCTTTGTCATTCGCTTTGACTTTCCTTCTGGCAAATCCACGCGGCACCCATTAGAAGAAATGCGCAATGGCCGCAAAAAGTTCCCAGCCTGTTTCCGTCGTCACTGGCGGGGCGGGTTTTCTCGGCTCGCATTTGGTGGATCGACTTTTGGCGGAAGGTCATCGCGTTATTGCCATTGACAATTTGATCACCGGTAACACCGCGAACATTGGCCATCTGGCGGGCAACGAGAATTTCCGTTTCATCAAACATAACGTCTCGAATTTCATTTTTCTGCCGGAAGAAAAAATCGATTACGTTTTTCACTTTGCGTCACCGGCCAGCCCGATTGATTATCTCGAGCTCCCGATCCCCACGCTTAAAGTGGGCGCGCTCGGCACGCATAACACGCTCGGCCTCGCCAAGGACAAAAAGGCCTCGTTCATTCTTGCGTCCACATCGGAGGTATACGGTGATCCGCTCGAGCATCCCCAAAAAGAAGATTACTGGGGTAACGTCAACCCGATCGGGCCGCGCGGTGTGTATGATGAGGCGAAACGGTTCGCCGAAGCAATCACGATGGCGTATCACCGATTTCACAGAGTGGACACGAAAATCGTCCGCATCTTTAATACGTATGGTCCACGAATGCGGCTGCGCGACGGGCGCGTGGTTCCCGCGTTTATCGGACAGGCCCTGAGCGGTCAGTCACTCAGTGTTTTCGGCGACGGCTCGCAGACGCGCTCATTCTGTTATGTGTCCGATTTGATTGATGGAATTTTCAAACTCGCGATGAGCAGTTTTCACGAGCCGGTCAACCTCGGGAATCCGCGCGAAATGACGATCAAACAGTTCGCCGAGGAAATCATTCGCATCACGGGAACAAAGTCGGCGATCGAATACAAACCACTACCGGTGGATGACCCCAAGGTCCGCCAACCGAATATCTCGCGTGCAAAAGAAGTTCTCGGCTGGGAGCCGCGCGTGACGTTCGAGGAGGGAATCAAAAAGACGATCGACTATTTCAAAGAGTCGTTGAAGCATTGAACCGCCTTCAGTTGTCGCGGCGACCTACAGCGCAACAGAAGCGTTGAAGCTTTAAAGCGGAAACGCATTGTCATTCTGAGCGAAGCGAAGAATCTCTGATCGGTTCTTCCGGCACGCTAAGGTAAAAATCAGAGATGTTTCGCTTCGCTCAACATGACAAGAATAGGCTTGGCTAGGTCTGTTTGACCAATCACGGAGTCGAAAATTTTACTGGCGTTTGCGCTGATTTCATTGTGAATTGCTGCATGATCAGGCGTGCGGTTGCCGTCGCCACGGTTTTACTCGCTGTTTGCTTTCCGGTCGCAGCGCAGCAAGCGAAGCGGCCGATGGCAACACGACACCGAGCGCTTGCACCCGAACGATTGCAAGCTGCCGCCGCGTTCGATCCCGCTTTAGCATTTAGCCTCTTTCAACCGAACGCTTTCAGCTCGAAGGATAGTTTCCTTCTGCTTCACAGAGGTCCAGTGCACGCGTGGTCAGATGGTGGCCGGTTGGCGAGCGAAAACGCGTTAGCCGGCAGCGGCATGGTGGCGCTCGATCTCTTTTCGGGCGCGTATTTGCCACCCCCGGATACTTTCGGGCCCGCGCCAGCAAACAGAGCAAGGGCTGCTTCCGACTCGCGACCCCAGAATTTTGGAACCGACCCAAAGGATTCCCCTGAAATGATGATGTCGCCGCCAGATCGCTTCTATTACGGCGGAGAGATAGGTTTTCTTTACGGCCACTCGATCGGCAAAGGCAGCGGCGATATGATGGAGAGCTATATTTTAGGACAGGTCGGTAATGACCATTTGCAGATCACGGCTGGCGCCGCATTTGAGAACTGGAGTGGACAAACGTCGCGGTTCCACTCGTTTAATCTTTCAAGGTAACATTTCTCGATCTGCACGATGCTCTTCAAGGGAGCGCTATGTGCTTTCCGATTGAAACTGACGTAACGCTGTTGGTCTGCGCTAAGCCGGTGTCTCCGATCTTTTCGATTGAAATTGCCGATCGATCCTTCCTACTATGGCCCTAATCAGGACGGGAGCTTCCTAATTGAGGCCACTGGCCGGAGTCGCTTCAACGGATTGATATTAATGTCGGCTCGAAAACTCGTCGCGGATAAATTGTTGTGGGAACCGCTGGGACGCTGGAAGCGTTCAAGCCCTGAATTGGATCGCATTCAATTCCTGAAGACGGTGCCGTTCTTCGACGAACTCTCGAACCGGCAGCTCAAGAGTGTCTCGGATATGATGTTTGAACGCACGTACGAGACTGACGAATCAATTTTTGAGGAGGGACAGCCAGGAGCTGCGCTCTTTTTAATTTTGGATGGCAAAGTGGCAATAGAAATCTATCGCGAGACTAGCACGACGCGTCTGGCTGTTTTGGAAGGAGGCGCCTTTTTCGGCGAGATGGCGTTGCTCGATGAAACCCCGCGTTCTGCTAACGCTCGGGCCTTGGAACGAACTCGGACGCTGGCGCTGTATAGGAATGACCTTAACGGATTGGTTCAGCGGGATGCGAAAACTGCCTGCCAAATTTACCGTTCCCTGGCGGGGATGATCAGCGATCGCCTTCGTTCGACCAATGAGCTGGTCCAGATGAAAACTCGTGCCGACACCTCTGGATTAGGATGAGCAACGGTCAGGACTTCGAAGAGAAAGAGCGAGAGCGCAAAGTTCGGCGCAAAGTCTTCTATCTCACATTTGCAACGCTGTTCTTGATTTCCGGCGGATTCCTCCTCTGGAAGTTAAGCAGTCTCATTCTGCCGATCATAGTGGGCGGCTTATTGGCTTTCGTGTTCCGCCCAGTGAAAGAGCGCTTTAGGATCCGATGGTTACCTCACGAACTTCAGGTTCTGTGTTCATTCGCGGCCATTGGCGTTGTCTTGTTCTTCGCCTTCAATACTCTGCGCAAACACATTCCCGACGAAGAGCAGAAGCTCGAATTCAAAGTCCGCCTGACATACAAACTGAACGAAAAATACCGGCAGTTTGTGGCGAAGTCTGCCGAGGGAAAATCAAACCCGGTTACCTCGTTAGTTGATAAGCAACTTGGCCCCCTCATGGATAAGATCAATCAGGCACTCAAACTTACCCCGGAGGAACGCGACCTGTTCCTGAAATATGCCGCGGGATACAACGGCAAACCTCCCATTCCGAATAAGTTCGTTGATTACTTTCGGGCGAACCAAAATACCAAAGAATATGTAATTCCTGAAAAGACTCCGGCTGGTGCGGTGTCGCCCACG
This sequence comes from Candidatus Udaeobacter sp., assembly GCA_041487635.1. Lineage (GTDB taxonomy): Bacteria > Verrucomicrobiota > Verrucomicrobiia > Chthoniobacterales > UBA10450 > Udaeobacter. The sequence continues at coordinate 14,687 of JBGPNR010000011.1, forward strand.
GCCCCGGCTGCGGTCGCTTCGACTCAACCTCCAGCTGCAGAGGAGGGCACAACCTTGGAGAACAAATTGTCCGCTTGGATGTTGGCTCCTTTGATTTTTGTCTTCCTCGGTTTCGATAACGGTCAAATACGCCGCTTTTTCATTAGCCTCGTCCCCAACCGCTACTTTGAGTTGTCGCTGACGGTCCTTGACAGGCTTGACGCCGCTATCGGCAGGTATTTGCGCGGGACCCTAATGGAATGTTTTCTGGTAGGCCTGACCCTGATACTGGGATTGATCCTCCTTGGGATTCCAATGGGAATCGCCGTAGCCATTGGCGTGGTTTCTGGACTTCTTAACGCGATTCCGTTTCTGGGCACGGCCATCGCTCTGGTGATTGGTGTTGGCTACGCGCTAATTGCGGAAAACATAACGCCGCTGATTCCCGGTCTGAATCCCAATGATCTGGCGCTGTATGTGGTGATTCTGGTCATCATCGTGCACGTACTGGAGGATGTTGTTTTTCAGCCGTTTGTCCTTGGCAGCGCGGCGAACGTTCATCCATTGGTAGTTGTTATCGCGATCATCGGCGGTTCGCTCATCATGGGTTTGTGGGGCGTATTATTCGCTATTCCCGCCGTAGTAGTAATTAAGACTGCGGTGGCGACCTTCTTCAAGGAACTAAAGGCTTATCGCATCATTTGATGGAGCTTCCGATCGCGACGGCTCAGATGATGCAATCCCGAACCAGGCCAAGTGTGAGAACGTTGCAACTAATTCCAAATTCGAATCCTCGAAAACAGCCGCGTGATACTGAGTTGTTTTGAGTTTTGGGCGGTGAAAATTGGTTTGGGATTTGGAAATTCCGATTTAGAGCTTTAGGCCATGGCCGCACCGGCGCATCTTGTTACTCTCAACATCGGTTCCCAAACAGTCGGTCTGGCGGAATTTCGAGTAATCCACGGGCGCCTGGTGTTGCTGAACTATCGTTTCCGCGAAACACCGCTTGATCCTGCAACTGGGCAACGTCGGGACGCCCACGATGCGCTGTACGAAACCGCTGGTGTGTTGCGCGAACTGATGCGCGAAATGCACATTCATCT
>JBGPNR010000012.1:0-14957 GCA_041487635.1 Candidatus Udaeobacter sp.
AGGTTATTTATCGCGGGTACTCTCGACCTTTCTCGTTTAGTGGTCCAAGGCGTTCCAGACGCTTCTCGTAAACCACGTAATACTTCCATCTCAACATGCATTTAGCGTCAATTTGTCTTCTCGTCACGTCTGCTTCGAGCCCTGGCCGAGCAGATTCAGCTGCATCATGCTGATGTCGCCGCGTTCATCGAGCTGCAGGTTCGTTATCTCGAACACCGGGGCTCCTTCGCCTGAGCTTGAACTCAAGCCCGGCAGCTGTACGTGAACTCGCTTGGAACTTGAATTCAGTGTAACAGAGGCAACCTCAAACGACGGCGAAAATTGGATCGCGCCGATTTGGAAGCGGGCTCTGACCTTAACACATGCCCGTCCCTCTTGCGAAGGAGTAAGCCAGATAGGCGCGGCCTTGAGGTTAGGTACGAATTGCAAACCTGCGATCGCAAATGAAGGCGAACCGTTAGCCAAAGGTTTTTGCTGTTGAGAACGAACCACTTGTATTTTGCCAAGTCCGTCCCCTGCGAGTGCAACCTTTGCAATCTCAAAAGCGACTTCCGAATTGGTCACCGGCTGCGAGTCTTGGAAAGGACCCAGACGCATAGTCACCACCTTGGATGCCGGCCGGACTTGCAGGGCACCGACTTTGAAGGCCGGCGTTAGTTGCACAGAAGCAACCTCGAAGGAGAAAGTCAGTTCGACGGTAGTATGCGTGGTGCCGGGAGGTGGTTGTGGCTTCGCCACGGGCGGGGCCGGGGCTTTGGTCATTGGAACGAGCGGAGTTTGGGTTGTTTCAGACATAGTTGCGGGTGTGGCTATTTTCGATGGCGATGATACGGGTTCCGGAACGTACGAGCAGACCTCGTAGACTGCTTCAGCTGTGGAGGGTTCCATCCCGTTAGCGCGCACTTGCGGAATTGCTTGCCCTTGCGCGAGCGGTTCCGTCATAGCGGCTGCTACTGGCTCCATAGCCGGCGTTGCAGCTACCTCAGCGACCACTGGTAACGCACTGGGCTCCTCCGTCGGCGGTGGCACTTGCCGAATTGCTTGCTCTTGCGCGAGCGGTTCCGTCATAGTGGCTGCTACTGGCTCCATAGCTGGCGTTGCGTCTACCTCAGCGACCGCGGGGATTTCGCTCGGCTTTTCTGTTGGCGGCGGCATGTGCGCAACCGGTTGGACTTGGTCGATCGCTCCCAACTGAGGCTCCTCGGCCGGCTCAACGACCGGTGCCACAATTGTCTCAGCCACTGCACGGGTTTGATCGGACTCCGCCGCTCGCCTGCTACTAAACGACGAAAGCGAAGCTTTTGCGACAATTGAAGCGGCTCGGGTTCCAAGGACCGGTGCAGGCACCGGGTGTTTCTTGTGATCCGCTTCTGCGTTTTGAGAAACTGGCGTTTGTGGAACTGTGCCTCTCAAATCCGTCACACCATCGAAAGCACTGCGCGATTCTATTAAACGCAAGGCCGTCCGCTGCATCGAAGGCTTCGACGCCGTTAATCGCAGTGAGACCTGGCGCGGCCCGCCCAAAAAACCATTGTCCGACGAAATGCCCTTGTGAAAGGACAACACGCTGGGTTCACTGGGATTAGACACGCGCGACCCGATGCGAGAGCCGTTCGAGAAGTGACCCGGTGTCGTGAACGTGTAGCGTCGACCCTGGGAAACAACCGCCCCACCTAAAAACAACATACCGGCCAACAGCAATCCGCCCACCAGCCACGTCCGGTGGCTCGTTACAAACCCGGTGACAGAAGTCCCCAATGCCGATGCGAGCATCTTGGCCGGTGGTTTGCCGACTGCCGACGGTGACGGCCTTATTGCAGCAGTAGGCGACTGCTCAGCCTTCCCAGTCGCAACAGCAGCAGCCGCCTCCTCGGAGGGCGAAGCGGCTGCGCCCGGCGATCCTCCTGGAGAAGGCGTTTGGGCTAGTTGAGCGCTCGTTCGACCCGCAAGCGGTTCGCTTGGGGCGGATACGGCACTCTGTTCCGCCGCTGTCCCCAGAGTTGTGCCCTCCGTCCCAGTGTTCGGGTTGTTCGCTGCCAGGTCCGAAAAAGCAAGCGATTCGGTTTTCACTGTTTCTCCCTGTTTGTTGGCAGCAAACACCCTGTCTGGAATAGGGCTCGGCTCAACTGCCGGAGCACCCTCTCCCTGCGACGCACCGGCATTTGTCGTGTCGAACGCGAGCGCTGGCGCGGTCGAACCTTCGGGCCTTTGCATCCACCCGACATCGTAAAACGCGTCTTCAAAAACACTGTTCAGCGCCGGCGAATAAATCTTATTGGCAGAACCGGTCCAGTCAGCGGCTTTTTCGGGATTATTATGCTTGTACTCCCATGCTGCCTGGGCATAATAAAGCGCTGGCGTGTCGCCCGTAAATTGAAACTCCTCCATCATCGCGTGCGCTCGGCTCTCTTTCCCCTGGAGCAAAAGCGTCATATAAATCTTGAATTTAATGAGCTCCGCCGCCTGATTCTTATCGCCACCCGGAGTTCGCTTGTACAATGTCTCGAAACGCTCCTGCGCCTTTGCATAGTCCTTCTTCTTAAAGGGAATTTGCGCCAGGTTATATTGGGCTTCGCGGAACTTCGGATCCAGCTTGGCTGCCTTCTTAAATGCAGCTTCGGCTTGATCAAATTGCTGCTGCTGCATCAAAATCTCGCCACGCAAATTAAGCGTCGACGGCTGGTTCGGGTCAGCCTGATCCGCTTGATCCACAAATTTAAGCGCTGTCGCAAAATCGCGTTGGTGTAGTGCCTGCTGGGATTGCTCGAACTTTGAACGGGCCGCGGCCTTCGTTTTTTCCGTGCGCTCTGCGGCTGTCATTAGCGGCAACGAAGGTCGGGCTGTGCCGGCCGGCTTTTCCAACCAACCGACTTCATAAAGTGATTCCGCGAAAAGTTTGTTCAGCTGCGGCGAGAAATTCTTCTCTGCTGCGTTGATCCAATCTCTCGCTTCATTTTGATTCTTCTGTTGGAGCGCGACAGCCGCCTTCACATAATCAACGGCCGGGGTATCGGGCGAAAGCTCCAACTTGGCCAGAATGGAATCTACCATGTTCCCTTTGCCCTCCATCAGGTAGGTCAAAAGAATTTTGTATTGGATCAGCTGCGACGCTTCTTTTGCCAGATCGGGCCCACCAGTGGAAAGCAGTTGCTCGAAGCGTTTCCTCGCCTCCGCCCAATCTTTTTTTAGGAACGGAATTTCCGCCAGGTTGAAGCGTGCATTCCAAAACTTCGGATCGATCCGGGCGGCGTCCTGCAATGCGGTTTCGGCTTGATCGTAATTGCCTTGTCGCATCAGGATGACCCCGCGCAGATTTTTTGACGCGGCAAGATCAGGTTGCCGGGCATCGATGGCGTCTAGTTGCTTTAACGTCTCCGAGAATTTGTTTGAATCGAACGCCTTGTAAGCGGCGTTGTACATCTCCTCCAGCTCCGCTCTGGTCGCGGCGACATTGTCCGCCGCAAATAAGTTTGCCGCGAACGAACCAAGCGCCAGCGCGGCCACCGCCGTCATGTTCCATACTCTCATGGAGTAACGATTGAAGCCCTGTTCAGGGCATCTGACAAGTGGAAAGTTGTTCGTGCGAGTCGATTTTTCAGCGCGCTTCGGAAAAACCGCAAACCGACTGTGATCCCCTTTTGCTCGCTCAGTCATTGAGATTGGCCACGATCCGTAGACCTTCCAAAGTGAGATGGGGATGGATTACACCGATCTCCGGCAAGCATCCGGCGATGAGGCGCGCGTAACCGCCTGTCGCTACGATGTAAGCCTTCTTGCGCGGAAATTGCTCTGCCTTGATTCGGCCAAGGATTTCCTTAACCAATCCACGAAATCCGAATACCGCGCCAGAAAGCATCGCCTCGATTGTGGATTTACCGACCGCGTGTCGCGGCTCTTTCAACGAAATCCTCGGCAGAAGCGCCGTTCGTTGGTAAAGAAAGTTAGTCATCGCTTCGAGTCCTGGTGCAATCACGCCGCCGACGTAAGTGCGCCGATCGGAAACGATGTCGAAAGTCAGAGCTGTGCCAAAATCCACCACGATCGCGGGAAATCCATAAAGCTCCGCAACTGCCGCAGCGTTCGCCAGCCGGTCCGCGCCGATCGACCGCGGCTTGGGATAATCAATTCCCACCCCAAGATTCAGCTTCCAATCCAGCCAGAGCACGTTGGCCCTTTTGTTTGCCGCTTTTAATACCGCAGAGTTTTTGTCCGGTACTACGGAAGAGACAACCACCTTCCGCACTTTTCTCTTTTTTAAAAATCGCGCGACGACGGCGCTTGTGACGTCACTAGTACTGATCCGGGCAGGAGCCGAGACTCGCCTTTTGGATGCAAACGCAAATTTTGCGTACGAGTTACTGATATCGATCAACAAATAGTCGGTCATTTTGCGTGGAAAGCAGCCGCGTCACACAAGACAGCTGATTTATGCACGCGCTACATGGAACGGTTTCCAGCGTCAAGTGCCGTTTGCTTGCGACACTTGCGTCGCGCGCGTAGCCTCGCCTCATGAGAAGATTGGTGCATCGCCCGCGGCGCTTGCGGCGTTCCCCACCTTTGCGAAATCTTGTCCGCGAGACGCAATTGAGCGTCCATGATTTTGTTCTGCCGCTGTTCGTAAGCGAAAAACTGGATGAACGTCGGCCAATCGTCAGCATGCCGGGAGTTTTTCAGTTGCCGGTAGAACAAATTGCCGATGAAGCGTGCCGTGCTCGAGACCTCGGGCTCCAGGCAGTCCTTCTTTTCGGGATCCCACAACATAAGGACGAACAGGCCAGCGGCGCTTACTCAGAAAATGGAGTCATTCAAAAAGCCGTGCGATCCATTAAATCAAAATGTCCGGATTTGGTCACAATCACCGACGTTTGCCTTTGCGAATACATGAGCCATGGCCATTGTGGCGTCACACGTATCGACGGAGACCATTTCCATGTTCTCAACGACGAAAGCGTCGAGCTTTTGGTCAAAACCGCGCGCTCTCACGCTGCAGCGGGTGCAGACATGGTCGCGCCAAGCGACATGATGGATGGCCGGATTGGCGCAATTCGCGAGGCGCTCGATGACGGAGGCTTCGATCAAACTGGGATTATCAGTTATGCTGCCAAGTTTGCTTCGTCATTTTACGGACCATTCCGCGAGGCAGCCGAAAGCCCGCCGCAATTTGGCGATCGCCGTTCGTACCAAATGGATTTCGCCAACGCAAATGAAGCACTGCGCGAGGTGGCCCTGGATATCGATGAAGGAGCGGACATCGTGATGGTAAAGCCAGCCTTGCCCTATCTCGATATCTTATGGCGCGTCCGTGAGCGCTTCGGGAAACCGACTGCCGTTTATCATGTTAGCGGCGAGTATGCGATGGTCAAAAGCGCTGTCGAAAAAGGACTCCTCGATGAGCGCGCCGCTGTGCTTGAGATCATGACTGCGCTCAAGCGCGCCGGCGCGGATGTCATCGTCACTTATTGGGGGCGCGAGCTCGCGAAATGGCTGCGGGAGTAACAAGTAGCGGTGAAACTGCGCGACATGCCCGGCTAAAGCGGCTCGCCTTTCTGTGGGCGCAGGCGCAAGGATTTTCAGCATGTGCGATGGAAGTAAGTCTGCCAAAGTGTCGGTACCGTGCCGACGTGGCCGCCCATCGATGGCAGCGAAAACAGATAGGATCGACAGCGATTTTCGAATGCAAACAAGCGCTCTGCGATTTGCGACGAGATAATTGTCATAGGGAAGCTGCGTTCCAGCGTCTTGACCTGATCTGCAAACGCCGCCAAATTCTTGAGGCGCGCCTGCGCGCGCACTATCCGAACCTGCGGAATGGCGATTCGCTCTTCCCTGAGTTTGATTCGGAGAACTTCACCGCGATCGGTCACCGCGGTTACGCGCATCTTTTGCGTGACCTGCGTGCGGTGCAAAATCGGCTGTACGACTGCACCAAGTTCGACAAATTAATCCGCTACCGTTGCGCGAACTTGTTTTTCCTCGTCCTGCCTGCAGAGTTATTCCGCGAACCGGAGATCCCGGTCGGCTGGGGCGCGCTCGTGGAATCAAATGGCGCTCTCACACTCAAGCGAAAACCAACATGGCATGACACAACAGCCGAGGATCGAATTGGTCTTCTACAGCGAATCGCCATTGCCGGGACCCGAGTGCTAAATCGACGGCTGAAAATCGGATGGGACCAAGTCGCGGCCGGACGTTGCCGATCGATCCTGGCGGGGATAGCTATCCCGGCGACTGAATAGGCACGAGCAAATTGTGTCCGGTCATCTCTTTTGGCTGCGGCAGTCCCAGCAAAAACAAAAGAGTCGGCGCCACATCGGCCAGAATTCCGTCTTCGCAGCGAAACTTTGCTGCATCTCTGGCGACGTAAATGAAATGCACAAGGTTGCTCGTATGCGCGGTGTTGGGTGAGCCATCCGCGTTGCGCATCTGCTCGCAATTTCCATGATCGGCAGTGATCAGGCATTTGCCGTCCAGCTCAAGAAGTTTTGGGATAATTCGCGCTATGCATTCATCGACGGTTTCGACGGCCTTGATTCCCGCCTCCACCACCCCGGTGTGGCCGACCATGTCGGGATTGGCGAAGTTTAGGACCATCAGATCGTAATTCGCCATGAGCGCGAGCACTTCATCGGTGACCTCAAAGGCGCTCATCTCCGGTTTCAAGTCGTAGGTAGCGACTTTTGGTGAGGGAATCAGTTTGCGGTCTTCGCCCGGAAACGGTTTCTCGATTCCACCATTAAAAAAGTAAGTCACATGCGCGTATTTCTCCGTCTCAGCGATGCGCAGTTGCGAGTTGCCTGCAGCGCTCACGACCTCAGCCAGGATCTCGTGAAGCTCTTGCTGCGGAAAAAGGAATGGCGACGGGAAGCGGACGTCGTATTGCGTGAGGCTGACAAAATGGACTTGCGGCCACACCTCGCGGTCGAAGCCGTCGAAATCCTTCAGCAAAAAGGCTTGCGATAATTGCCTCGCCCGATCGGCGCGGAAGTTGAAAAACAAAACTGAGTCGCCATCGCGCACCCGCTGCTCGTTTGGGCGGGAGAAAATCAGCGGCGGCATAAACTCATCCGTCTTGCCAAGTGAGTATTGTCGCTCAACCGCTGCGGAAGGCGATGATTTGCAGAACTCACCGCGACCAAGAACGATTGCGTCCCAAGCTTTTTTCGTGCGGTCCCAACGGCGGTCACGATCCATCGCGAAATAGCGGCCAATCACGGTGACTATCCTGGCGCCGCTCTTCCCCAGTTCCTTTTCGCAGGTTCTCAAAAAACCAGCGCCGCCAGTGGGTGAAGTGTCCCGTCCGTCGGTGAAGGCATGGACGAAGATTTCCATTACACCTGCTTCACGCGCGGCGTTAGCAAGCGCGATCATGTGCGAATAATGGCTGTGTACACCGCCGTCGGAAACCAGCCCCAGCAAGTGAAGCCGGTGACCGCGCGCATCTGCGAATGCTTCTTGTAAAACTTGGTTACGAGTTAGTTCGCCCTCTTCGATCGCTTTGTTAATTCGCGTCAGATCTTGATAAACGATTCTACCTGCTCCCAGATTAAGGTGGCCAACTTCCGAGTTGCCCATCTGTCCCTTCGGTAAGCCGACATCGACGCCACTGGCGCTCAATTTAGAAGATGGATAATCCCGGTAGAGCTTGTCGTGAAAAGGGGTGGACGCGAGGAGCGTGGTGTCTCCATTCTCATTGCGCTTTTCCGCGCCGCCCGGATTGATGCCCCAGCCGTCGCGAATGATTAGCATCACCGGACCAGCCATACGTGGCGCACTTTGCCGGTGAATACAAAGGCCGACAAGCGGTTCTTTCGTTGACAACCGAACAAACGCGCGCCTAGATCGGCCTCGTGAAATGGCGCAATCAGTTTCTCGCGCTCCTTTGTCTCCTCGTGTTTGTCGGCGTCGGTGTCCTTTATTTTCAACACTGGGTCATTCGCAAGCCCTTTGGAATTATTGTGTTTGTTGGAGAAGGCCTCTCGCCAGCTCGGCTGGGCCCCACTCGTACTTATGCCGGTGGCGCTGGCACGCGCATGAACGTGGACTCGATGCCTCATGCAGCTTTGATGATGAATTACTCGAAGGATTTTGCCGCTCCCGATCAAGCGGCTGCCGCAACCGCAATCGCGACAGGTGAAAGGGTGGCCAATCGCGCCCTTGCTATCAATGGTGATGGCAAGCCTATCAAGAACATCGTCGAGCTCGCGCGCGAACACGGACGAGCCACAGGGTTAGTGACGGATACAAAGCTTACTGAACCGACCAGCGCGGCTTTTTACGCGCACCCGACCGAATCGACCGATTTCGAGAAAATCGCGGCTGAGTTTGTGGATCGAGCGAACATCGACATCGCAATGGGTGGCGGCGGCGCGCAATTCCTTCCGGTCACGAAAGGTGGAGAGAGGCAAGACAATCGCGATCTGTTGCTCGAACTTCGGGGCAACGGATTCGATATTGTTCGAACACGAGCCGAGCTGGAAACAATTCCCGCGTGGCGCCGGCCGAAACTCTTTGGCGTTTTTAGTGATGGCGATCTCGCATTCACGAACCGGGTAGAAGAGAGAACTCACCAGCCCAGCCTTTCAGATATGGTACGGCGAGCCATCCAACTACTTCAATATAATCCCGGCGGCTATTTACTGGTTATCGATGCAGGGCTGATGCGCAAAGCAGCACAGGAAAACAACGCAGAAAGGACTCTCAGCCAAACAGTCGAACTAGACCGAGCAGTCGGCATTGCTCGAAGCTATGGAGGGCAAAGATCGACAATCGTAGTCTGCGGTGATGTGGCAATCGGGGGACTAAGCTTGAATGGCTTTCCTTTTCGTAAAGATAGTGGCATAGCATTGCTGGGCTTTAATTCAGCCGGCCAGCCTTGGATCACTTGGGCAACCGGTCCCCACGGCAGCAAGTCGTATGGCCCGGCGAAAATACCGGAAAAAGACGCAGCCGAGACGCAGCAATCGGAAGAGCCGGAGCCGGCGGCGTTCTACACGAAATCCGCACTGGTCACGGTTGAAGACGTCGTCGCGTTCGGCAGCGGTCCAGGAACAGACGCGCTGCAAGGCGTGGTGGAGAGCACAGCTGTTTTCGAAATTTTGCGTGGCGAGCTTTGATGAGCAATCTGGCGCCGGCCGAACGCCCTACACGCCAGTGCGCCTCTTATCTTCGCGTCTCGCGGTACGGCACGCCGAGCCGATAAAAACCTAGCTGTTCTCCCGCGTCCGCGACTAATCCGTTGTCGCCAGACAGTCGTGCCAGCTGTATGGCGGCTTTCGCGGTTTCGATTGCCTTCCCAAATTGCCCAGTCTCCGCATAGCCTGCTGCCAAGGTACGCAGCACAACGGGGTTAGTGCCGCCCAACAGCTGATTAGCTTCGCCAGCAAACCTGACTGCCTTGTTACCGTCTCGTAGGGCGTCGTTAGAACTGGTGGCCAGCAGCCACGCCAGATTAGTTAGAGCAGAAACTGACTTTGGGGAAATCTGCACGGCTTTTTCGTAATGGTGAATCGCTTCGGCCGTTTCGCCTTTCTGATCGAGAGCAACAGCCAGCACCGTGTGACAATCTGCGTCGTCAGGCCTGATGAACAGGGCGGCGCGACAATGCTGGACGGCAGTATCGAGTTCGCCTTTCTCAAGGAACGCACGGGCGAGACCGTAACGGGCGAGAAAGTAGTCAGGCCGTAATGCCATTGCGTTGGTGTAATGATCGATCGCTTCCTCGACTCGTTTTTTCTGAAGAAGAGCATCCCCAAAAGAAACCTGAGCATCTGGATCGTTTGGTTGCATGGCCACGGCTCGCTCGCAATGAAGGATGGCCTCGTCCACTTCGCCTTTGGCTACAAGAGCCGTCCCAAGGTTGTACTCGGCGTCCCCGGAATCCGGCTGCATTTGCAGGGCCGCTCTGTAATGAGCAATTCCGTCATCAAACTGGCCTTTTTGGAGAAGCACGAGGCCGAGGTTTGTGTGAGCCATCCAGCAGGCGGGGTTTCTTGCAAGAGTAATCCGCCAAAGAGTTTCGATGTCCGCATACATTGCAGCTTGCCGCCACGTCAACGCCCCCAGGCTGGCAAGCGCAAATAACGCCGCGCTCAAAATGAAGGCGCGATGCTGCTTAAACATGTCCGCCAGACTAACTACGCCCGCCGAAACGAGCGCAATTGGCCCGATACATGCCAGATACTGATAGTGATCCGCCACAAACGTGTAGCGAAACGTAAACAGCATGATAAACCCGAACACCGGGCTCAGGGTGATCACGAAGAACGCGGCCGCGACTTCCAAGCTGCGCCCCACATAAAGCCTCGCGAAGTAAATCACGGTGCACAACGCGATTCCGGCCAACAACCAGATGTAGTCCAGCGGGTGCGCCGGTGAGATGTTCCATCTTGGATAAATGAATGTCAGGTTCGTGGGGCAGATAAGCTTGCTCAAGTAGAACCAGACAGCCCGGCTCGCGACCAGAATTCGGTCAATCGGATTCAGAAAAGGAAACACGGCTCGGTTCGTGCCCTGATGGTAGCGCTCCCACCAGACTGCAAGCAGCCCCATCCCGATGCCCAGGATAACAAAAGGTACAATCTGGATCAGACGCTGTTTGGTAATCGGCCTTTTCTGTAGCCAGAGAATCAAGAGCAACGCAGCTGGCAAAGTACAGGCGGTGCTTTTGGCTGAAAGCGCCAGTACGTAAAGGACTAGGGCCAGCGCATAAAAACGCCACGGCCGCTTCGTCCGCTCGTCAATAAAAGTGATCCACGCAAGCAGCGTCAGGAGAAAGAAAAAGGCCATCAGCACATTCTTGCGTTCCGTGATCCAAGCAACCGATTCCACTTGGACCGGATGCAGAGCAAAAATCGCTCCGGCGAGCCACGCGCCCGGCACGTTCAGGCGCGCAAGCACCCGCCACACCAGCAGCGCGTTGGCAACGTGAAGCAGGAGGTTAACCCAATGGTAGCCGGAAGGATTCAGACCCCAAAGCGCGCGCTCGATCCGAAAGGTGGTATAAACCAGTGGAAAATATTGAGAAGGCGAATCCAGCGAAAACCAAATTCGCCGTAAGCCATCGGATGCAGTCAGCAGATCATTCTTAATGATGTAATCATCGTCGTCCCACACGAATTCGCCGTTCCATGCAGGTCGATACGCAAAGATCGTCACACCCGCCAGAAGCAGGACGAAAAAAAGGGTGTGAGAATGTGCACGAAAGAGACGTTTAGCGACTGCGTGCACGACTGATCTTAGTTTAGATGCCTGTTTCCGCGCGACGGTGATGGAAGAGATCCGCCAGTTTACAATTTGCAAACTCAACTGTGCTATAAAAGTAAGCCGCCGATTTCATTCGAATTGATTGATCGTCGTAATGATTTTGCCGACTTCGTCGTCGCGAAGTTGCGGATGGCAGGGAAGGGAAAGACATTGTTTGGCGTGAGACTCGGCGTTCGGAAGACCGCGCGGGTCGCAGCGGACGCCTTTACAGCATCCCTGCCGATGTGCTGGAATTGGATAATGAATCAGGGTTTCGATCTCTTCCTTATTGAGGAAGTCCGCCAGGCGATTTCGTTCCGCGCAACGGACAACGAACAAATAGTAAACATGACTTTGACGCTGCTCTGGCGCTGACAATAAGGAGATTCGAGGATTCTTTATCTCGGCGAAATATTTTCTCGCAATCTCTTGGCGCCGCGCGTTGAACTTTTCGAGCCAGGGCAGACGCGTCGAAAGAATCGCTGCTTGCAACTCGTCGAGGCGACTATTCAGGCCCGGTTCCGGGTGCTCATATCGCTTGCTCGTGCCGCAGTTTCGTAGAGTTTTGACGCCAGTCGCGAGTTCCTCCGAATTGGTCACCAGCGCACCGGCATCGCCTTTCGCGCCGAGATTTTTCGTCGGATAAAAACTGAAAATACCCCAGATGCCGAAGGTGCCGGCGTGCCGCCCGTTCCAAATCGCGCCGTGGGCTTGGGCGCAATCCTCCAGAAGATGAATTTTTGCGCTCTTACAAAACGCCATCCAACGTTCCATCTCGCGCACCTGTCCATACAAATGAACTAGCAACAACCCCCTTGTTCGTGACGTTCGGCACCGCTCCGCACTGGCCGCATCGAGTAACGCCGTCGCGGGATCAATGTCGGCCAGCACCGGTGTGGCGCCAGCATGCATGATGGCCAGGATCGTCGCAATGGCAGTCATCGGTGTGGTGACAACTTCGTCGCCGGGTCCGATGCTCAACGCGCGCAACCCAAGCTCGATGCTTTCCATGCCATTGGCTACGCCGACACAGAATTTCGTGTCGCAAAAATTGGCCCACGCTTCCTCAAATTGTCGCACTTCACTTCCTAAAATGAACGAGCCCGAGCGAAAAACGCGTTCGACTGCTGCCAGTTCTTGTCGCCGCAATTCCTCCGGCTCTGATGTGAAATCATTCATCCGAATCATGGCGTGGGATTCCAATAATGGGCGCGGTGTTTCCGATAGTATTCGAGCGTCTGGGCCAAACCATTTCGCAGCGAGACTTGCGGAGACCAGCCAAGCACATTGTCAATCTTGCTGAAGTCACCATAATAATCGCCGATGTCGATGACGTCCCGGTCGGCCGGGAATGGGACCAGCTCGTAATGTCCGCCGTGATTTAGATCAACAAGCAAGGTCGCTAATTCGTGCAAACTAATGTGCTCGCTGTGTCCTAGATTGAAGACCTCGCCTTCGGATTCCATTTGGGCCGCTGCCAGCAAGAACGCCTCCACAACATCAGCAACGAAATTAAAATCGCGCCGTTGATTTCCACTGCCGAAGACTTGAATCGGCTTGCCTTCGATGAGGTGGCGAATCCAGACACCGAGAAACGTTTGACGGGCATCTTTGACACGCATGCCGGGGCCATAAGTATTTGTCAAACGCAAGGCGCAGGTCCGGATTTTGTAAACATTGTTGTAGAGCAAATGATACCATTCTCCGGCTAGTTTATTGATGCCATTCACGTCGATAGGATTAACAGGATGTTTTTCGTCAACGGGCAAATACTGCGGCCGCCCATAAATCTGGCGGGTGCTGGCGAAAACAATTTTCACGCCCCGATTGTGCAGCCGGCAAGCTTCGAGAATGTGCAGTTGCGCCGCGGCGTTGATGTTCAAATCGGTGAGCGGATCCGTCATCGAATCGAGGTGGCTAGTCTGGCCCGCGAGGTTGAAGAGAAAGTTGCGTCCCTTGATCAGAGAGGCCATGGCGTTTTGGTCGCGTACATCCGCCGTGTTCAGTTCGACGCGATCCCGGATGTCGTGGATATTGAAGAGGTTGCCGCCATATTCCGCAATCAGGCTGTCAACCAGAATGACCTTTGCGCCCAAGTTGACGAGACGCCGCGCCAGCGAGGAACCGATGAATCCCAGACCGCCTGTGATGAGGACATCCGACCGGGAGAAAATACTGGCGTCGAAGGGCACAGCAAACTGTAGGTCTCGAACAGGAAGATTTTCGATAACTTTTCGCGCTTTTTTTACGAAAATCCGACAGAGTTGGAACAGAACCTGACAACGCCTCGATGTGCGCCGAACGAACCACGCCTGACCTATCGTTAGTGATTCCGGTTTACAACGGCAGTCGCACAATCGGCCCGCTTGTCGAGCGCATCACAAGGGTTTTCGCGTTCACACCTTTCCAGATCATTTTGGTAAATGACGGTTCAGAGGATGATAGCGAAATGGTTTGCGCGAAGCTGGCTGAAAAATTGCCGCAGAGCGTGACGTTCGTGCATCTTAGTCGGAATTTTGGGGAGCACAGTGCCGTCCTCGCCGGGCTCAGCCAAGCGCGCGGTCGGTATATTGCGGTACTTGACGACGACGGCCAGAATCCACCGGAAGAAATAGTACCGATGCTTCAAGAATTAAAGCGCAAGAACTACGATGTTGTTTACGGTCATTACATCGACAAACAACATTCATGGTTCCGCAACGCGGGGAGCAGATTCAACGATCGTATCGCGACGTTGATGTTGCACAAACCAAAAGACCTTTATCTCTCGAGTTTCAAGGTTATGGACCGTTTCCTGGTCGATGAAATCGTCAAGTATCGCGGTCCGTTTCCGTACATCGACGGTTTGATTTACCGAACCACCCGCAAGATTGGGCAAATACAAGTCGACCACCGCGCCAGCATGGCCGGACCGTCGCGCTACACATTTCGAAAACTCGTGCGGTTGTGGCTGAACATGTTCTTGAATTTTTCCGTCAAACCGCTGCGATTTTCGGTCTATGTCGGCCTGTTTGTAGCCTGTTTGAGCATCTTGGCGCTCGGTTTGATTTTGATAGACAAGATTTGGATCACCCCGAACCTGACACTCGGAGTTCCAACAGTGCTCGCGAGTATTGTTTTCTTTTCGGGCGTCCAGCTCATGATTCTTGGTCTGATCGGTGAGTACCTCGGCCGTTTATATCTCGATCAAACTGGCACGCCACAATACATCGTGCGCTACGTGATACATGCCGACGCCCAAGCAGACGCGTCCATTGCCGCTGGCCAACAATGAAACGCTGCCTGTTTGATACCTGTATTCAGCGACGCTTTTGTCATGACAATGCGTGACGCGCAGGCGACAGGCAGTCTGGGCATTTTTATGTCGCAAACGTAATCCAGTGAAGCCATCTGAATACGAAATCATGTTTCGCGTCGAGCAGACGCACTGGTGGTATCGCGCGCTGCACCGCCTAATCTTTGATACTCTGGAAAGAGAACTGCCTGATTGGCCTGAGAAGGCAATCCTCGATGCCGGCTGCGGCACGGGTGCGATTCTGAAGCAGCTCGGAAATGAGGAAAGAAATGTCGGTGTCGATTTGGCGCCGGAAGCCATCTCGTTTTGCAACGAACGCGGTCTAAACAACGTGCGACAAGCCAACATTTGTGCGCTGCCATTCGCAAACGCCTCATTCGATGCCGTGATTTGCTCGAGCGTCCTTTACCACCAGTGGGTG
>JBGPNR010000013.1:0-14893 GCA_041487635.1 Candidatus Udaeobacter sp.
CTCGCTCGCCTCCATTACGCACCATGCCATCCGCGGCGGATTAGACTGACCGCAATTGCAGCAAGAAGGAGAGCGACAATCTTCGATACGCCGCGCAAACCCTGCCTGCCCATCCAGTGTGCGACCAGATCGGCATTCCAGAACGCGATCGCAACCAAGCCAAGATTGACCAAGAACGAGAGCAGAGTAAACACCACCCCAACCGTATCTACGAGGATCAGCAGCGCAGTGAGCAGCGCTGGTCCGGCGATTAACGGCATTCCGAGCGGGACAACTCCAAAGTCGTCAGTCGCTCCACGGTCAGCCGACCCAACGTTGAGCAATTCGCGACCTGCCAGCCCGAGAAGAATAAGGCCGCCGGCGACTTGAAAGTCTGCAACGGTAATTCCGAGCGCGACGAAAATAATTTTGCCAAGGAACATAAACCCCACAGAGATACAAAGAGCCGTGAAGATTCCCACGAAGCCCTGCCGCTGCCGCTCTTCACGTGAAGCACTCCCGGCTAGACCCATAAATACCGCCACAAGCCCAATTGGGTCGATTGCAACAAAAATCGGAATAAAGGCGACAAAAAATTTGTGGATCATTCGTGGCAGGCGTTTTCCCTAAGGACCAGTTTTCGCCACAGATGAACACATATGAAACACAGATTCATCAAAATTCGTTCTGTTACGTCGAAAATCTGTGTATATCTGTGGCCGATTCCGCCTTGTCTTAGTCGTATGAAATCATCTCTTCTTTGCGTTCTATTCATTGCTGCTACTTCTTCGAGTCTGCTGACTGCTGACTTAAAAACTGTCGATGATTTTCGCGCCGTTGCGGCAAAGGCAAACGCGGTGCTGACGATTCCTGATTGGGAGCAAACGCCGGAGGCAGTCGAGACTTCCATGAAGGATGCAATCGCAAAGGCGAATGCTGCGCTGGATCAAATCGGCGCCCAGGATCTCGGCAAAGTTACCTTCAAAAGCACTATAGTCGCGCTGGATGATGCCACTTATCAGGCCGGACTCGCCGCAAATAAGGCCACCATCATAAAGGAAACAAACACAAATCCTGCAATGCGCACCGCGGGAGAAAATGCGGTAAAAGCCTTCCAGGAATGGGCGGTGGGCATTGATTATCGCGAAGACGTTTACAAGGCGATCAAAGCTTTTGCGGACACGCATCCAAAACTAACCGGAGAAGACGAAAAGCTCCTCAAGGAAACATTGCGCGATTATCGGCGCGCCGGCCTGGAGTTACCGCCCGACCAGCGCAGGGAAGTCGAACAACTGCGCAAGGAACTGTCCAAACTCGGCACTGATTTCGACACCAACATCGTGAAGGCGAATGCGCCGGTCATGTTCACAAAGGCCGATCTCGATGGCCTACCCGACAGTTTCTTCGCCTCGCCCGGCATTAAAACCGGCGATGACGTTTACACGGTGATGGCAAACGTCACCTGGCAATTCAATACGGTCGAGGAAAACGCAAAGAGCGAAGCGACGCGCAAGCAGCTTTACCTTATTCGCGAGATGCTCGCCAAAGACACAAATGTTCCTGTCCTCAATCAAATGCTCGCGCTCCGCAACAAGATCGCACTGCGCCTTGGTTACAAATCGTGGGACGACTTCCAGACGGAAGTCAAAATGGCCAAGACCGGCGCGAATGCGGAAAAATACATCAACGATTTGGTCGCCGGCAGCCAGCCGAAATTCGATAGCGAAGTGGCGGAATTACAAAAATTGAAGGCCGCTGATACAAACGATCCCAACGCTAAAATCAAGGTATGGGACTGGCGCTACTACAGCAACCAGCGAAACAAACAAAAATACGCGGTCGATAAGGAGGCGTTGCGCGCGTATTTCCCGTTCCAAAAAGCGCTCGACGGGATGTTTAACATTTACCAGAACATTTTCGGTCTGAAGTTTGAAAAGATCGTCGCGCCCTACAAATGGATTGATGATCTCCAACTTTATCTGGTGACCGATTCCGCCACAAGCGAACCGCTTGGCATGTTTTACCTCGATATGTTCCCACGCGAAGGAAAATTCAATCACTTCGCGCAGTTCGACATTATCAGCGGCAAACTATTGCCGGACGGAAAATACCAGCGCCCAACGGTCGCTTTGCTTTGCAATTTTCCGCCTGCGACCGCCGATAAGCCTTCTCTGCTGACACACCAGGACGTAGAAACTTTGTTCCACGAGTTTGGTCATGCCCTGCATTCGATTGTTACTCGCGCAAAGTACGGTCGCTTTGCCGGAACCCATGTCCCCGGTGATTTCGTCGAGGCACCCTCCCAGATGTTACAAAACTGGGTTTGGGATAAAAAAGTGCTCGATACGTTCGCGGCCGATTACAGGGACCCCTCGAAAAAGATTCCCACGGAAATCGTCAAAAAAACGAATGATGCGAAGCTGGCAAACGCTGGTGTTCTTTATCGGCGCCAGTTCGCATTTGCATCGCTGGATCTCACTTTGCACAATCAGCACCCCGAAGATGTGCCTTACGATTGCGTAGCCGTATCGAATCCGATCCTGGAAAAAGTCTTTCTGCCAATTGATCCAAGCACCACATTTGTTTCCTACTTTGGACATCTCAATGGCTACGATGCGGGTTACTACGGCTACGCGTGGGCCGATGCGATCGCAGCCGACATGGCGACCGTTTTTGAAAAAGCGAAGGACGGCTACCTCGACAAACAAGCCGGCATGAAATTGCGCCGCGAGATCTATGAGCCGGGCGATTCTCGTGACGTCAACATTTCCATCGAGAAATTCCTGGGCCGCAAACAATCGATCCAGCCATTTCTGAAGAAGATCGGCATCGGTCCAGAGGAGAAAAAGAAAGCGCCCGCTGGGACCCTCGCAGGAAAGCCGATAGTTGCCTGTTGCGTATTGTCCGAGTTCGGCGTTTGACACAAACGCCGCTACAACATCTGCGTATATGGTGAGAATGCGATGGTCGTTCGCTGTAATCCTTTGGTTCAGTGCGACACACCTCTTTGCTACCGATGAATTGGCGTTGCGTTTGCAGCCGGCGCGGGAGGCGATCACGCCCGACGGGCTGCTCGCGCACATCAAAGTTCTTGCATCGGATGAGTTTGAAGGGCGCACGCCTGGGACGAAAGGCGAAGAACTTTCGGTCAAATATATCAGTGACCAGTTCAAAAAAATCGGATTGAAGCCAGGAAATCCCGACGGGACATACACGCAGGAAGTTCCCCTGGCCGGGACCAAGAGCGAACCGCGAATGTCGTTTACGATCGGGGACAAAACGATCGATCTGAAATATCTGGATGATTTCGTTGCTTCATCGGCACGTCTTCAACCGGAGATCAAGGTCGAGAAGTCCGATGTGGTCTTTGTCGGATACGGCATCGTCGCGCCGGAGTACGGCTGGGACGACTACAAAGATGTCGACGTGCGCGGCAAGACTTTGCTTATGCTGATTGGTGATCCTCCAATTCCCGATTCAAAGGATCCATCCAAGCTCGATGAAAAGATGTTCAAAGGAAAGGCGATGACCTATTACGGTCGCTGGACCTACAAATACGAGATCGCAGCGCAAAAAGGCGCGGTGGCGGCGATCATCGTCCACGAAACGCAACCCGCAGCTTATCCGTGGCAGGTCGTGAGATCGAGTTGGGGCAAAGAAAATTTCGAGCTCGATAATCCGAACAAGAACATGGACGCAGTTTCGGCGCGTTCCTGGATCACGCTGGATGTTGCAAAAAAAATAGTCGCCGATTGCGGGCAGGATTTCGAGGCGCTCAAGAAAACTGCCGTCACGAAAGATTTTCGGCCGGTGACGCTGAATGCCAAAGCTGGTATCCAGATCAAGCAGCAGATTCGCGAGTTCAAATCGCACAACGTCATAGGCAAACTCGAAGGAAGCGATGCGAAATTGAAAGACGAATACGTTATTTACACCGCCCACTGGGACCATCTCGGGCGTCACCCCGAATTGCAGGGCGACCAAATTTTCAATGGCGCAATCGATAACGCATCAGGTGTGGCATCGGTCATTCAAATCGCGGCTGCATTCATGAAAGTAAATCCGCCGCCGAAACGGTCGGTCTTGTTCATGGCAACGACCGCCGAAGAAGCGGGACTACTCGGCGCGAAATTTTATGCCGAACACCCGCTGTATCCGCCGGAGAAAACGCTTGCCGACATCAACATCGACGGCGTGAATCCGTGGGGCAAAACGCATGATCTTGAAGATCTCACCAATGGGAATTCAGCCTTGGACGACTTATTAGGCCAGGCGGCAGCGAGACAAGGGCGCGTGATGAAGCCGAACAGCGAACCGGAGAAGGGCGGCTTCTATCGGGTCGACAGTTTCGAATTTGCGAAAGCTGGTGTGCCAGTGCTGCACGCAGCGCGCGGTATCGAGATCATAGGCAAACCGCCGGAATATGGAAAACAGAAGCGCGATGAATTTGTAGCGAAACATTATCATCAGCCGTCCGATGAAGTTGATCCCGGCTGGGATCTCTCCGGCGCCGTGCAGGATGTTCAACTGCTGTTCGAAGTCGGCTACCAAGTCGCCAATGGCGACAAATTCCCGGAATGGAAAGCGGGAAGCGAGTTCAAGGCGAAACGCGAGACAATGCTGAAGAGGTGATTGAATTGGGCAGAGTTTTCAGTCTAATTCTCGTTAGATGTTGCCGCAGTGCGTGCTGGCTTTCCTGCTTCTAGCGACGGCGTTTTACGCTGCCACCACGAAGGAGCGCGCCCTCTAGTCAAATCGCACCTGTGCAACGCGACGCAAAATCCAGAGGCCATTTAGCGGAGTTTCACTACGGATCTGCTGAGGCGCCGCACACGGAGGCATACTTGTTGCCGCAGATCGTCACGCTTTGCGCAGAGTTGGGCGTGCGGCGCGTCATCGATATTGGGTGTTGCAATGGCGCACGCTGCCGGGAGCTTGCCAGCCGAGGATACCAAGTGGTGGGTTGTGTGCCAGCGCGGACGGTATTCGGTTCGCACAAAATTCGGCACCAGAGCTGGTGTTCTATCAGATCGAGTAGACTACGACCCGTCTGCGGTTGGCGCCGACAGTTTTGATGTGGCTATTGCTACGGAGGTAATCGAGCATCTGGTCAGGCCTCACAACCTACCTGGCTTCGCGAAGCAGCTGCTTCGGCCCGGCGGCCATCTTATCATCAGCACTCCGTATCATGTCTACCTGAAGAATCCTTTTATTGCGCTAAGTAACAAGTGGGACTCACATCTCAGCCCCCCGTGGGACGGCGGCCATATCAAACTGTGGTCACGCAAGGTTTCCGCGTCGTTCGCTTCATCGGAGCGGGTAGAGTGCCTTTCCTCTGAAAGAGCATGATCATGATTGCACAAAAGCCAGAAGAACCTCGCCAACGACCGCTTACGACCGCACCGAAACTTAGTTGCAATGCGGCGGATTAGATGATTGAGTCGGGCTTCGCAAATCTGGAAATCTGAATGGGCTCTCTTAAGAAAAGACGGAAAGCAAAAATTGCCAAGCACAAGCGCCGCAAACGCATGAAGGCGCATCGGCATAAGAAACGTCTGCGTTACAAGGTGTAACCTGCAAGGTTCTGGCGACCACAGAACGCCCAACGTGCAACACTACGGTTTGTATAATTGATCTTGAGGGTTTGGGGTTGAATACGCGATGCGTCTGCGCGGCGAGGCGCGTGCGCTCTCCAGAGGAGGCGGTTTGCCGAACGTGCCGCAGAAAGATAAGATTAGAGCCATGAAGGCGCCGAAGAAGTGGTCTGGTTCGCCACTTCGATGTTTGCTTTTACCATTAGTTCTTCTCCTTACGGCGAATGCATTTGCTGACCTGATTACGAAAACTTCGCCAGCAAAAATTCCGCGCTCGCAGCAGTCAAAACAAAGTGTGCGGCAGGATGATTCGCTCAATGTAAAACGAGCTTCAGACCTCGCTTTGCGTCCTGGAGGCGAACGCAAGGCTGGCGCGCTCACGCATTTTGTTGAAGGAATGGTTTTCGAAGAAAACGGCGAGATGGATCGCGCGCTGGAGGCCTATCGCAAGGTACTCAACGTCGATCCGGGCCAGTCGCAACTCGCCGCGCGCGTAGCGGGCTTGCTGATACAGGACGACGATTTTCCACAGGCTATTGACGTGCTGAAAGACGCAATCAAGGCGAATCCGAATAATGCCGAGCCTTATCAGCAACTCGCTTTCATTTATGCGAGGTATCTCAAGAAAACAGACCAGGCGATCGATTATGCCAACCGAGCCATCGCACTAAATCCAGCAGACGTGGAAGCTTACCAGCGCCTGGTCGAAATCGAAGTTGCGGCCGGACAAGAGAAGAAGGCGCTCGAAGCTCTGGACCGTGCCACCAAAGTTCGCAGTAACGATCCCAATTTCTGGATGCACCTCGGAAAGCTTTACGTGGCTATTCTTTTCAAGTCTGACTCGCAGCCGAAACCGGACGAATTGAAAAGGGTCAATGAGATTTTCAAAAGAGCAGCCGAACATGCCGGAGACGACCCCGCGATCCTCAAGGACGTAGCAGACTATTACGCGGCATCCCAGCAATTGAAGGAAGCGATCCCGCTTTATCTGCGAGTTCTGGAACTCCAACCAGAGGACGCAAATGCGCGCGAGAAACTGGCGACGGGCTTTATTCTGACGAATCAGCGCGGCAAAGCTGTCGAGATGCTTGAGCAAATCATCAAGGAGCACCCCGAAAAATATCAGCCCTACGATCTACTGGCACAGGTACTGGATGACGAAGCGCGATCCCTGCAGCGCGCAAACCGCATTGACGAAGCAAAAGCGAAGTTTGCAAAAGTAGCCGCGAATTATGAGCAAAGCCTGTTGATAAATCCAAACCACGCCAGCACCTATTTGCATTTGGCAGCGTTGCTTGTAGGACCGCTAAAAGACCCAAGTCGCGGGGTACAATTGTTGGCAGACGCTCGGCGCCGATTTCCCGGCGCGCCGGAGATTGTTTACTACCTGGCGATCGCTCAGCGCGAGGCGAAGCAGAGCCAGCAAGCCGTGGCAACTTTCGAGGAGGCGTTACACGAAGCGCAGCTCGACCAAGATGACGATGTAGTAAATGCCAAGTTTTACTTCAATTACGGAGCGGCGGCCGAGCAAGCCGGTCTGTACGAAAAAGCGGCTGATTTGCTTCGCAAGTCAATTGCGCTCGATCCAGCTAATTCGGCAGAGGCATGCAACTACCTGGGATACATGTGGGCGGATCACAATATGAATCTCGATGAAGCTGAGACCCTGATCAGGCGCGCCCTCGAGAGCGAACCAAACAATGCCTCGTATCTGGACAGCCTTGGTTGGGTGGAATTTCGAAAAGGCAAATTTGATCAGGCATTGACCGATCTGCTGCGTGCTGCAAAGGGCGCGGAGCGCGACGATCCGGTTGTATTTGAACACATCGGCGACACTTATTTGAAATTGAATCGCATGGCGGACGCATTGGCTGCCTGGCAAAAAGCGCTGACACTCGACCCGAAAAACAAAAACCTTGCGGAGAAGGTCGAGGACACCAAAAAGAGGATCAGCAAGGATTTGCCGAAAACAAATCCGACATAGTGATCGCAGACGGAGATTAAATATCGAACATCCAACGCCGAACGCCCAACGCCCAACTCTGAACTGCTGCATTCGACGTTCGATGTTGGACGTTCGACGTTGGGCGTTCCCGCACGTGTTATGAAGGAATATCCCACGCCGTGGCAGCGCAAGACCATGTGGGCGGCGCTTACTGCCTGCTTTGTGGTTCTCCTTGTCATCATCGTCGGCGCAGTGATCTGGGCCGCGGCCAGTGTCATTAGTTTCCTCCAGCCAATTCTGATCCCGGTAGCCATCGCTGTGATCCTCACTTATCTGCTCGACCCGCTGGTGACGAAAATGTCTCGCGGAACGCTGAGTCGCACGAAAGCTGTGGCTCTCGTATTCGCGATTGCGTTTTTCGCGCTGGGAGGATTGGCCGCGTGGCTCATCCCCACCATCTCCATTCAGAGCGCGAATTTCGCGAGGCAAGTTCCCGCCTACACCGAACGAGCGCGAGACTACACAGTCGATCTCATCTATCGATTCGACCACACATTCGGCTTGCTTGGCGGAGCGCACGGAAAATCTGCATCGACAAGTCTTACGAACTGGCTCGTCGGCTCCGCTGCATCTCCTTCTCCTCGCGCACAGTCGACTGCCACTCCAGCCGCTTCGCCGCAAGCCACTGCGCCCGCAACCGAAATTATTGCTCCAAGCCCGCCGAAGCTGACGACTGCTGAACGTCAGCGCATTCAGGCTTACGTAGAAAAGCAAATGCCGAAATTGGAGCAAGCGTTCCCGATCGTGCTGGGAAAGCTCTGGGACATTCTGAAGAAAAGCATCGGCGGATTTCTTGGCGTCACAGGTTTTCTGCTCAGTCTCATCCTGGTGCCGATCTATCTCTTTTTCTTGCTGAACGAAAAGCCGCGCATTCAACAGCGATGGAAAGAGTACCTGCCGCTGCGCGAATCGCCCTTCAGAGATGAGGTCGCGGACGTGCTGTCAGAAATCAATCGTTATGTGACGGCGTACTTTCGAGGCCAATTACTGGTGTGTCTGGTGGATGGCATACTCATCGGGACGACGCTGACGATTTTCGGTCTCAATTTTGCGCCGCTGATTGGTGCGCTTGTCGTCATCCTGACCATGATTCCTTACATTGGGATCATCATCTGCTGGGTGCCGGCCGTTCTCATAGCCGCTTTTCAATGGGGCGACTGGACGCATCCCATAATCGTAACCGGAATTTTCATCGCGATACAAAATCTCGAAGGCATGTTTTACGCTCCGCGAATTGTCGGAAATTATGTCGGATTGCATCCGATGACAGTGATCGTGTCGATCTTTGTGTGGGGTCTGATCATTGGCGGGGTAATAGGTCCACTCCTTGCCGTGCCGCTCACCGCTACAGTCAAGGTCCTCCTTGCACGTTACGTTTGGGGCCGACGTTTGAGGCAACAGGTCCTCCAATCAACTGAGGCAACTCTTCCAGTTCAAGAAACCGAGATAGCGACTCAGGCGTAGCGCGGGCACGAAGACGCTTTGGGAGAAGCAAGCGCACTGTCGCGCATCCAAACACGGACACGAATGGCGGAACGAATCAAATATGCCCGGCACGGAAGAGCTCGCCAGTTGTTTCGCGGTCTGGAGTCTTTCTTCCAACGGCGGCTCTGGCTGGCTCGCCTAGGCGTTGTAGTTGTCGTATCGGCAGTCGCTCTTTTGGTTGGTATTGTTTTATTCAGTTACGGGTCAAGATTGTACGACGACTGGCGTCAAAGCCGTTTGCTGCGCCGCGCCACTGCGCTGCTACAGGAAGGAAAACTCATCAAGGCGGCGCAGACTGCGCAAGAACTCGTGGCGCGCCATCCCGATTCTCTGCCAGCCCTTCACGTTTTAGCAGAAGCAGCGGAAAAACAGAATCTGGAGGAGGCCGTAAAATGGCGCGAGCAAATAGCGCGACTTCTCCCAACCGACTTGGAGAGCCAGCTTAATCTCGCTTCCGCTGCGTTGCGCTTTGGAAAACTGGATGTTGCGCGGCAAGCGCTCGATCGCGTGCCTTCAAGTGATCGGGACAAGGCAGCTTTTCACGTCGTCGCAGGCTGGCTGGCTCGTGCCGAGGGCAATTTGGCAGAGCAAGAGGAACAGTTCGCCGCCGCCGTAAAGAAAGAGCCAACGAACGATCTTTATCAATTTAATCTTGCGGCCCTGCAGATTTACTCTCGCGACGCGGAAAAAAGCGAGAAAGCGCGCGATACTCTCCAGCGACTCAGCAAAGTGGCTCCTTACCGAACTGGCGCGCTGCGGGCATTGCTGAATGACGCCGTGGCACGCAACGACCTCATCGCGGCGGACAATTTTGCGCAGCAGCTCCAAATGTCGCCGGAGGTCACGTTCGGCGATTATCTCCTTTGTCTGAACTTTTATCGGAAGCTCGACCAGAAAAAATTTCGCTCAATCCTGGAGAGAGTGAAACCAGTTGCTGCACGCGATCCCTCCAATCTCGCATCGCTCATGGATTGGATGAATCAAAACGGACTTGCGGGAGACGTTGTCAAGTGGATCGACAAGTTGCCGGCGACGCAGCTAAGTTCGACGGCGACATCCGTGGAAGTGGCTGACGCCTATGCGACAGTAAAAAATTGGCCGCGCTTGAAGCGTTGGACGCGCGCTGGAACGTGGGGCGAGTCCGAATACCTTCGCCTCGCATATCAGGCAATTGCCATGAAACAATCACGGTCCCGCAGCGGAAATCCTAGCACCGAGTTCGAATCGCTCTGGCATTCCGCGGAACAATTGGCGACTGAGCAGCCAGAACATGAACTGACACTGGCGCGCCTTGCCTCCAAGTGGGAACTTGAAAAAGAATCCGAAGGACTCTGGTGGCGCGTCGCAGAAAATCCCCCGACGCGGCGGGAGGCGCTTGAGGAGCTTCGCCGGTTTTATCGCGGGAAGAATCAAACAGACAGGCTTTACGACGTTCTCCAGCGCCTTCATGAAAGCTCCCCGAACGAGGCGCCGATTACAGCGGACCTCGCTCGGCTCGGTCTCAATATGGGACAAAATACAGAGCAATCGCATCAACTTGCCAAGGAGGCATTCGATCGCGCGCCAAACGAGGTTAATTGCGCTCTGACTTACGCCTTTTCCCTGTCGCGACTCGGGAAAAACGCCGAGGCTGTTACGATTGTAGAGAGTTTGCCGCCCGAGCAATTGCACGATCCACATGCAGCCGTTTACGTCGCGCTGTTACTGGCTGAGGCGGGCCAGATCGAAGCAGCCAACGACCACATCGCGACCGCTGATGACGGGAACATCTACCCCGAAGAAGAAAAGCTCCTGGATGAAGCAAAAACCAACCTCGCGACCGCAGCTGCAACTCCGTCACATATGATTTCGGCGGTTCCGTCTGAACTGACTCCGACGCCAACGGCTTCGCCGCGCTGAAGCGCTACTCAGGCAGCTCCCCTGTTGCCATCACCTGCCACGCTTCTACATCCGCGCGACTTCGCGTAGGCGAAATACAGCGGACAGCTTTGAGCGAGTCGAAAATAACTTCTGAAAACGGCACCTTGATTGATTCCGCCAATTCGGGGCGGGCTGTGGCCCGCATGTTTTTATAGAGCAGACTCAAGTGCGGGTTGAGCTCGTAATCGGACGAATCTTGGGCAGCATTGCGAATGATCTCATGCAGTCGTCGCAATTTTCTATTGGGCGCGAATTGCACAAAGAGTGTCTTGATAAACTCATCGGACTGACCTATCTCCAGCGCTTTGAGCTTGATCGGTTGGCACTCACGCGCGGTTTCTGAGAGCGCTTTCTCAGCCGCATCGGGATGATTTGCTCCGACGTGAATCGTCACATGCGGCTCGAAGCGAGGCGCGTCATTCCGGCGCGCGAGATCTTCGATGAGCCGCTGAAAAAATCTGTACGCCGGCTCTGCCGGAATCAGCCAATACGCAATGACGGAGGAATGTCCCTGTATGTCAATCTTTGACGTCAGCGCGTTAACTCCACTTCTGCAATTCAACAATATTGCCTTCCGGATCTCGCGTGTACACAACGCGAAGAGTACCGACCCCATCCACTTTTGTTGTTGCAATGTTTCCCACTGCACTGCCGCCGGCGGCCGTGACCGCCTGCAACGCCTGATCCACGTCCTCGACCCCAAATGCAATATGACCGAACCCGCATTGGTTTGGTGCCGGCAGTCCGCACTCGATCATTTGATCGTAGCTGAAAATCTCAAGCGTCGGAGCGTCATCGTCGTAGCGGGGCAAACGCAAGTGAAGGCCGGTAAGATGCGCGTTCCTAAGCGAGGTGACACTGTCGAGCCATGCGCCGGACATATCGCGTTCGGGGCCCGCGGGTTCGCATCCGAACACCTCGCAATAGAATCGAACCAGCCTTTTCCAGTCTCTTGCAATCAGATTCGTGTGAACGTACTTGGCTTGGATTCGCATTGTTTCCTCCGTAAATTTCCCAAATACTAACGTTTTATTTTGCTTATGCCGACGAATGTTCTGGGGACAGAATTGAAATGTTGTTGTCGTGACCCGATGACCGGATTTTACCGCGATGGCTTTTGCCGCACTGGGCCTGAAGATATTGGCCTCCACACGGTTTGTGTGAAAGTTACCCGGGAGTTTCTCGATTTCTCTGTGCTCGATGGAAATGATTTGGTTACGCCGCATCCGGAATTCGGCTTCCCCGGACTCAAGCCGGGCGACAAATGGTGCGTGTGCGTGACGCGCTGGAAAAGCGCGCTTGATCATAACCGCGCCGCCCCTGTTGATCTCGAAGCAACCCACGCCTCCGCGCTCGAGTTCGTCACGCTGGAAGAATTAAAGGCGTACGCCTTGAAGTAACGGCACAGCGCGGTTGAATCGCAGTGAGTTTGCCGCCACGCTAACGCTGAATTGAACCTTCCGTTTAGTGTTTTCCTGGCGCTGCGGTATCTGAAGCCGAAGCGAACGTTTCTGTCGATCATCACACTGATTTCTGTCCTCGGTGTGATGCTCGGTGTGACTGTGTTAATCCTCGTGATTTCGGTGATGACCGGCTTCGACCGCGAGCTGCGCCAAAAAGTGATCGATTTCGACGCGCATATTCTCGTGAGCTCCGAGGACGTGTTGCGCGATTGGCGACCGCTCAAAACAAAGATCGACAATACACCGGGTGTCGTTGCGACTGCGCCTTACATTCAAGGACCGGTGATCGTTGAATTTCAAAACCGACGGCTCGCACCACTCATACGCGGCATCGATCCCGAGCGGGAAGAGAAAGTGATCCCGCTGCGAAAATTCATCAAATACGGAAAGCTCGATCTGGAAAGCGACTCGACCGTGCTCGGGATCGAGCTCGCGCGAAAACTGCAGGTGAGCGTTGGTGACAAGGTCACCGTCTATTCGCCTGGTAATCTTGGTCAGATTCTCGACAGCATTAAGAAACTGGAGAATGCCAAGGGCGAAGAAGAAAAAAAAGCGGTCGACGAATTGCGCGATGTGATTCTCCCAAAGGAATTGACCGTTACCGGTATTTTTGAGACGGGGCATTACCTGCACGATTCCGAATTTCTCCTCGTGCCAATTTATGTCGGACAAGAATTATACGGTCTGGGGGACGCGTTGCATGGCATCACCGTCAGGACCGATGATCCATACGGGGCCGAGCGCGTGAAACAGGCGATCCAACAATTTCTCGAGCCGCCACAATACGCGCAGACCTGGATCGACATGAATCATCAGTATTTCGAGGCCGTGCGGCTCGAGCGAACCGTGATGTTTTTCCTGTTGTTCTTTATCGTGGTCGTCGCGGCTTTCGGAATCATGAGCACTCTGATCACGGTGACCGTGCAAAAGCGGCGCGAGATCGGAATCATGAAAGCGCTAGGAGCGAACATCGGGCAAATCATTTGGGTTTTCCTTGGCCAGGGAACAATCGTCGGCCTTTTTGGAACTCTTACCGGCCTTGGGCTCGGGATGACGCTAATCCGTTACCGCAACGAATTCAGCCACTGGCTCGCATCGACGTTGCACATCGAGATTTTCCCGCGCGAAGTCTACCAATTTTCATCGATTCCCGCGGAGGTGATCCCGCGAGATGTTGCGATCATCTGCATCAGCGCCTTTTTCATCTGTTCGTTTGCCGCACTGATCCCGGCGTATTTCGCCGCTCGCTTGGATCCGGTCAAAGCGCTGCGGTACGAGTAATCTGTAGCCACGGCTCTGTGAGCCGTCCTCTTCCTAACCGCCCACAGGCCGGTGGCTACAAAGCGTCAGGAAAATATCGAGCGCGCGAAATGTGTAATCGTAGCCTCCCGGCCACTCGCTCTGCCGCGGGCCTGCAACGTTCAAGATTTCGATCGTGTGCGTTCGTGTAAAATCGATAATCGCGTTTGCGGCTTCTTGGGGTGAAAGCTTCGCGGCATCGATGAGCAGATGCGGCTTGCGCTGCTTGATACAGCGCGACAGGGTGTGATCGGTACCACCTTGCAAACGGTCGATATAGATAATCACCGTTGCGTCCGAGTCTCTGACGTTTCGTCTCGTGCGCTCGTTGAATCCTCCACGTTCTACTTCTTGCAATGGATAGCGCTCTGGAATTCTTCCGAACTCATCCGCGCGATGATCTGGGCACCAGCCGCCGCACTCGATGCCGTACTTCAGTCCGACTTCGAGTGCCGCGCGATCTATGCCCGTTTGTCCGCCCGAAATTATTTTCACGACTACTTCTGGAGTGGCAGGCGTGTCGCCTGCATTCGGCGCGATCAATCACCAGTCGGAACAATGTCCGCGCGCTCGACCATCAAGATGACGGCTCGTTCCGGCGCGCGTGTGCGATGGCGCACACCTTTGGAAACGACGAAGCCCTGCCGCGGTGCGAGATCGACAACGCTATCTTCAAGATCGATCAGGAAAGTTCCATCGAGAACGAAAAAGAATTCGTCAATGTCTTTGTGCTCATGCCAGTGATATTCGCCCTGCACCACCGCCATCCTGACGACAGAGTCGTTCACCTTGCAGAGGGTTTGGTTGAACCATTTATCGGTGCAGGCATCGGCCAGCTTCTGGACATCGATGAGCTCGAGCGGCCCGTGCAGAATGTTCAGGTACGTTTTGTACGGGAATTCTTGCGATGATTTGTTGGAATCCATGATTGGAATCCTTCTGTCATTCCGAGCGAAGTCGAGGAATCTCTAGATTTATCTTTGCATGCCAGAGCGTCTAGAGATGTCTCCAGACCTTCGCGTAAAGCTACGGCTTGGCAGGCGACTTCGTTCGACATGACAATCGCTCATTCTTCGCCATCAAAATAATCGGTTTCCTGGCCCTTAATAACGACACGATCCGCCGCCGATGATTTATTTACTTTCCAC
>JBGPNR010000014.1:0-14432 GCA_041487635.1 Candidatus Udaeobacter sp.
GGACGTGAGCTTGTCCGTCGAGGGCGCTGTCGACGTCGCGCGCGAGGCCGCAGATTTCGTCTTGCTCGAGCACGACCTCGAAGTGCTGGTCGATGGCGTGCGCGAGGGGCGGCGCACTTTTGCGAATACGCTCAAATACGTGTTCATCGCCAGCAGCGCGAATTTTGGAAACATGTTCAGCATGGCCGGCGCTTCGCTGCTCCTGCCGTTTCTGCCACTGTTGCCGAAGCAAATCTTGCTCATCAATTTGTTGACCGATCTTCCGGAGATGGCGATTGCCGGCGATGATGTCGATGTAGAACTAACTCAGCGACCCCGTCGCTGGGACATTCATTTCATTCGCCGGTTCATGATCGTGTTTGGTTTGGTCAGTTCCGTTTTCGATTACCTGACGTTTGGCGTCTTGAACTGGCTGAACGCGACCGTTGAACAATTTCGGGCCGGCTGGTTCATCGAATCGATCGCCTCTGCGGCTTTAATTGTTCTCGTCGTGCGCACGCGGCGTCCATTTTTCAAAAGCTGTCCGAGCAAATTACTCGTGGTCGCCACTCTCGGCGTAGTGATCGTTGCCGCACTGATGCCTTATCTTCCGTTCGCAACTGTGCTCGGATTTCAAACGATGCCGGGACACTTCTATCCAATCATCGCCGTGATCATTTTCGCGTATGTCGCGGCGGCGGAAGCGACCAAAGTGCTGTTCTATCGAAAAATCGGCAACGTGTGATTATAGCCGCGCGCTCGGCCGCAACATTTGAGCAGTAAAAAGCAAGCGGCGGCTAGTCAGGCTCGGAGTTGATGATGCAGATTGAAGTAAACGAAAGGCACTTTCGTCAGTGAATGCACTTGAATTGCGCCAGTGCTATTACCAGGACACCGATGTGCGCGCGCGGATACGTGAATTCATCGGCGCGACGACAGTTCATGAATCGTCGTGCGAGTTTCTCGCCGCCAGCGACGAGAATGCGGCTCCTCCATGCAAGCCGTATCCGCCGCGCGCTCTAAATGCGCTTTTAGCCAGTGGTTTTGAAATTAACCGTTCGCTCTGGGATCACTACGCCTTGATCGCGGATTTCGATATTGAATACGTCAACTTCGACGATCCGGCGGAAGCGTTTGTCGATCCTGAGCGCGTCTTTGCGATTCAGCAGCCGGTCGCGAAAACAATTGAGCAGCTTCTGCGAGAGTACGGCATTAAACCGCTGCATGTTCTGAGTGGCCGCGGGCACCATTTTGTCTGGCGAATTGCGCAAAATTCGGCTGTGTTCAAAGAACTGGCGGCACTCGGGCGCGGTCCTCCGAGTTTGTGGGAATGCGAGACCGAAGTTCATCCGCCAAACACGCGTCCGGTTCCGACGCAGCTGGCCCGAGCCTTTGCCGGCCTCGGCCTCGCGATGGAATTCCTCGCGCATCGCGTGAAGGAGATCGCGGCGCCCTTCACAAAAATTCCGGTGGAGCTGACAGCAGTGGAGGTCGGGCCATCCGAACATGATCGGGAAATGATTTCTATCGACATCTCCGAGTACGGCGATCCGCTTTACTCGCGCATGGTCCGCGTGCCGTTCAGCGCTTACTTGAAACCGTGGCAACAACCGTGGGCGTTCGATGCGAATATCCTAAGCAACCTGCAGCCGTTTTTCGTTGTTCCGTTGCAAGGAATCGGCTGGCACGAGGGAATTGCCGCGATGCGCGATCCGCAACTGACAGTGAAACTGGCAGCGCGCGCCTCGAGCGAAATTCCCGACGCTACCCCCGCCACGGGAAAATTGCTGCGCGCCTACGAGCAATCGAAGCTTGCCAAATTTCATGCTGACTTTTATTCGCAGGAACAACATCCGCCGGAACGCTGGCCGGAAACTTACGATCGGCAGCCTTTGGAAATTCTGCCGGCCTGCGCGCGCATCGCACTCGAGCAGCCAAATGATTTACTGCTTCGACCGGCATTTATCCGGCGGCTTGTTCGCGTGATGCTGGCGCTCGGCTGGCACCCGCGCCATATCGCGGGCTTGATTTGCTCTAAGTACCGCCGCGATTTCGGCTGGACGCAATTTGTCAACGTCGATCCGGCCACGCGCGCCGATTTTTACACGCGCGTGTTCAGCGGCCTGTTCGCGGTTGGCACGGACGACCTGGTCGATTTCAACTGCGCCTCGGCTCAGGAGCAAGGCACCTGCACATTTTCAGACTGCGGATTCAATCTGCTGAATTTTAAAGAATCGGCATTGGAAAGGAGAGCGCATGACAAGCTGGCCCATCGGCCTTTCAACCGGCTGCTTTTATCATCGAAGTATTCTTGATTGTCTGCCGTTGATTCGCGAGAGCGGTTTCAGCATGATCGAGGTCTGCTCCACGCCAGAGCATCTTAATTTTCGCGATTTGAAATCGGTGCACGCTGCCGCCGACCGTATCAAGGAACTGGGTATGGAGGCGTATTCGTTCCATGCTCCCTTTGCGCCCAATATCGATATCGCTTCGTCCGACGACGCACAGCGGGCTACATCTGTTACAGAAATCTTTAAAGCAGCGGAAGCGGCTGCGCTCTTACACGTTCATTATTTTGTGCTCCATCCAGGTCCGGAAAATCCGGCGTCGATTGCGCCTGGAGAACAGTTGCCGCGGATGCAACACGTTGTCGAATCGCTGAATCAGGTCGCGCTGCGGTGTAAAGAACTCGGCATCATGTGCGTGCTGGAAAACAAATTGCCGCATCTGCTTTTCGGGAACACGAGCGATATTTTGTGGATCCTTGATGGCATCAATACCGCTGAGGTCGGAGCGTGTCTCGACACAGGCCATGCGTTTCTCGCCGGCGACATACACAGTCTCGTCCATAAACTTGCCGGCCATCTGCGCATCATTCACGCCCATGATAACGCTGGAGGAGATGACAATCATTTGCCGCCCGGCGACGGCAAAATCGATTGGGAGAAATTCCTCCGCGATTTAATCGAAGTCCGATTTCGCGGCGCATTTATTCTGGAAATGGCCGGCAACAATGATCCGGCCGTCACGATGGCAAATGCGCGCCGGGGTCGAAGTTACCTGCGCGACATTGCACGGCGCCTCTTGCTTCACCGTTGCTAATGCAGGGTCGCACAATTTTCGCTCAGTTAAACGCAAGTGGTGGTTATCGCGCGCAACAGAGGCAGCTAAGCTGAAACCGAAAAGGAGGCGTTATGAAAAAAGTGCTGCTCACAGTTCTCGAACCAACGAACGCAACTTTGCTGATTGCTTTCGCAATCGGTTTCGGTATTGCGGTGCATCCGGTGTTCTTTCTGGTGGCTTTGGTGATAGCAATCGCTGCGCTTATTGAAAGCATTATCAACGCAGCCGCGGAACTGACGCATCGGCATCCGTGAGATTAAACGACATGGATAGGGCTGACGAACGGCGCCGCTTTACGCTGCCGAGATCGATACGTGCAATTGCGCTGGCGATCCTGTTTTCACTCGCCGCGTCTTGTTTTCTGTACGCGATCCACGTGAGATCGGAGGCCGACGTGAAGGACCGTCCGGCCGGAACAGAGAAAAGAGGACCATTCGGCGAGGTTGACCGCGGCCCTCGCGGCAAGAAGGAGATCGCGTTCACCTTCGATGCGGGCGCCGAGGCGGAGTGTTTTGACGATTTAATCAAAGCGTTGGCAAACGCACATGCAAGCAGCACGTTCTTCATCACGGGAAGGTTTGTGCACGATCATTCAGACTGCGCCGCCGAAATTACAAAGCATGGTCACGAAGTGGGAAATCACACGTGGAGCCATCTTGATTTGACTCAGCAGCCCGATGACGTGGTGCGCGACGAGATTATGCGGGCCGAGCGCGCGATTGTTCAGGCCTCGGGGCAAAGTCCCCGCCCGTTCTGGCGCGCACCGTACGGAGCGCGGGATAAGCGAGTCCTGAAAATCGCGGCCAGCCTCGGTTATCGATCGATCTACTGGACGCTCGATAGCCAGGATGGAGTCGAACCAATAAAAACTCCCCAGTTTCTGATCGATCGCATCACTAACAAAAGCGATGAAGAGCTAGATGGCGCAATCATTCTAATGCACGTCGGCGTTCGCAGCACCGCGGATGCTTTGCCCGCGATCATCACGAATTTGCAAGGGCGCGATTTCCGTCTCGTCACAATTTCGAAGCTTTTGGAATCTGCGCCGAAGCCGCAGTGAAAATTGCAGACAGGAAATGCGCGGAGAGAAGACGCCAAAGCAATGCAACGCATCGCATGACTTCTCAACAAAGAAAGAAGCTGGCCCTTATCGGCGCGTTAATTTAGCCGAGTGCACCGGTCATAGCAGGAGGCCGCGCAAAAAACGGTTCGTCTTTAGCAAGCAAAGATGAGCCAGCCGGAACCGGTAACGCAATGCTACCGGTATGAAAACATCGAGCATTGGAAGTATTCTCGTGCCGATCGATTTTTCACCGATGTCGATCCAGGCAATCCGAACAGCAAAAGCTTTTGCAAGGCGATTCGGGGCGGCGGTGCATCTCGCGCACGTCCATCAGCCTTATTACCCGGACGGATTTACCCTGCATGTGTCGCCGGTCATTGCTTATTCGCCTTACGATTATGAGCAGGAGGCGGAAAAAAAGGCTGCGCGTGAACTGATTCTCCTGGCAAAGAAGCATGGTCTGTCGGCGTCGACTACGCACCTTCTAGTCGGCGCAACCGCGTACGATGAAATCTGCAGGCTGGCCCGCAAGCTTCCGGCCGATCTCATCGTTATGCCAACGCACGGTCGCACCGGTTTGGAGCACGCCTTCCTCGGTAGCACGGCTGAACGCATCGTGCGGCATTCGCCATGTCCAGTCTTCGTCGCACGCGAAAGAACAGGCGCAGCTGCGCGCGGCATTAACAACATTCTCGTGCCGGTCGATTACTCGAAGTGCTCACTCGCCGGTCTGCGGTACGCGATCGAGTTCGCAAAGAAAGTCGCGGCGCGTCTCATCGTGCTTCATGTGGCCGATCTCGGCCCGCAACTGATGACGGAAGGCTGTGGCGTGTACCACTTGTCGCCATACCAGGAAGCAGCCGGGCGTGTTTCGAAACCGCAGATGCGCGCCTTTCTGCGTGGCGTCAATTTCGAGTCGGTTCCGTTCCAGACTTCCGCGATCGCGGGATTTTGCCCGGAAGGAATTTGTCGCGCGGCGGAGAAGGAGAAGGTCGACCTCATCATTATGTCGACGCATGGCCGCACCGGGCTGAAGCATGTACTCATCGGCAGCGTTGCCGAACGCGTGGTGCGACATGCGCCGTGTGCGGTGCTCGTGGTGCCGTCGCATCCGGCCATGCGCGCAGCGAATGTGACGAAGCGGCCCGCGGTCAAGGCGCCGACGCCAAGCCGGCAGCCAAAGACCTGTCTGAAGCCGTTGCGACGTGTCGCGGGGGGAAGCCGATCGCGCAGCCGTCCTATATCGCAGCTTATAACCCTCGGCTGATACTCGCGAAAATCTCGTCACGATTTCGAAGCTTTTGGACTCTGCGCCGAAGTCGCAGCGAAAATCCGACCGCAAGAAATGCGTGGCAATTCGCAATTGCTGCGAAGCGTAAATCCACACGCCAGCGCAAAACTTTGAGCATGAAAACAACAGTTACGCTTTTGCTCACGAACGATAGTGAACTGGAGGATTCCGTCGCCGAAGCGCTCTCGCAGCTCGGTGGCGTGAGCCACCTCACACGCGATCCCGGCGATGCGTTAGAAACCGTCTGCGGCGTCCATGATCTTGATCTCGCTGTTATTGACTTCGAGCATGGACCTCACGGAATGACGCTGCTCAGCGCAATCAGCATGGTGCGCGAAGATCTTCCTATGATTGTCATCACTCGAGACGATGACAAGCACGTCGAAGCGCTCGCGTACGCGAACGGGGCCACTGCTTGTTTTCCAAAACCGGTTTCGGTTACGCGCCTCGCGAGCGCAATTCACGAACTGCAACCGTTGAAACCCGAACTGGCAGTTGTCTAACGAAATCGTCGAAGCATACGACGTCTTTGGCTCGCGCCGCGACGGCTGCCTAAAGGTGGCAATAAAATCCTAACGCGACCAAAGCAAGATTTGCCTTGAAAAACGCAAAGATGGGAGAGCGCCGCGGTGCGTTCGTAGCCATGGTCAAATCAGAAAGAGAGGATTAAAAAATGAAAAGGAAATTCATTTTAACGGTCGTTGGAGTCTCGGTTGCCTTGGTCTCCTTAGTTAGCTTTCCCGCATATGGACGTGGCGGTGGACACGGAGGCGGGGGACGCGGCGGCTTGAGCGGCGGGGGACACGCCGGTTTCAGCGGCGGCGCCCGTGCGGGCGGAGTTAGTCGTGGCTACAGTGGAGCCGGGATTAGCCGTGCTGGCAGCTATGGCGGGAGGCAGTACTCGTCCGGAATCTCAACAGGACGCTACGGCAGCTACGGGCAAAGGTACTACGCACCGCGAAGCTCGACTGGAAATCAGATTTATCGTTCTTCTCCGAGTTCGCAAAGTAGAACCGCTTCCAGGCAGTTTGCTCGGTCGCCAAGTTACTCGGGTAGCTACTACGTCCCACGAGATCAATCCGCTACTGGCTTTGCGCGCAAACCCGGCATCCAGCAACGCGCTGGCACAACTGCAAAGGGTGCAACCCGGCCCGACAGGGCTTGGTCGCGACAGAATGCAGCCAACAGGCAGCGACTCGACCCTCAAACAACACAAAAATTGCGTAACTGGCAAGGCAGAGCGCCTGGCTACGCCGACGCAAAACGTCATCACGAGGAACACTGGCGTGATCGTCATCACCACGACCATGACTGGTGGCGTCATCATTGCGACGCGATCGTTTTTGTTGGCGGGGGTTTTTGGGGCTGGTATGACGGCTGGTGGTATCCTGCCTGGGGCTATGACCCGTATTATTCCTACTACGATTACAATGGTCCCATCTATGGGTACGATGGACTTCAACCCGACGAGGTAATTGCCAACGTTCAGGCAGTGTTGCAGCAGTTAGGATATTATCCGTACGCGCTTGATGGAGTGTTGGGGCCGCTGACTGAAACCGCCATTGCGAATTACCAGCGTGATTACGGGCTATCGGTCACTGGAGCGATCGATCAACCAACTGTGAGATCACTTGGATTGAATAGTTAGCTGCGGTGTTCAGCGAGACTTGAGTTTGGCGAACTTAATTAGCGGAAAGTCGAAAGGACCGAATAGAAACGATGGCAAAGCCGGAACCCGAATCGTACATCAGGTGGTTTGGTGAAATCGGAATCAAAGACGTTCCGCTAGTCGGCGGCAAGACCGCTTCGTTAGGCGAAATGTTTCGGGAACTCATGCCGAAGGGCGTGAAAGTGCCGGACGGGTTTGCGATAACGGCCGACGGTTACTGGTACCTTCTGCGGCAAACGGGTCTGGACCAGTCTATTGCTGCACAACTTCGCGACCTCGACACGAATGACGTCAAGCAGCTGCAGAGAAGCGGCGCCGCGATCCGCGAAACGGTCCTGGCCGCGAAGCTACCATCCGATTTGCGCGACCAGATTTTGCGCGCTTACGATCAATTGTGCCGGCGTGCTGATAGGCCAATTTCCGTTGCTGTCCGCAGCAGCGCGACAGCGGAGGACTTGCCCGAAGCGAGCTTCGCGGGCGCCCAGGAGACGTTCCTGAATGTGACGGGCCACGATCGCGTGATCGAGGCGTGCCGCCGCTGCTACGCTTCGCTTTTCACTGATCGCGCGATCTCGTACCGGACCGAGCGTGGGTTTGCCCATGACAAGGTCGGTTTGTCAATCGCCGTGCAAACGATGGTGCGTTCGGACGTTGGTAGTTCGGGCGTCATGTTCACTATCGACACCGAGACTGGATTTCGCGACGCGGTTTTAATCAACGCTTCCTACGGACTTGGCGAAAACGTTGTAAAGGGCTTCGTGAATCCGGATGAGTTCTGCGTGTTCAAACCGACGTTGAAGACCGGCTTTCGTCCGATCCTGCAAAAAGTTGCCGGCAGCAAAGAGTTAAAACTCGTCTATGACACAGCCGATGCCGGCGGCACGCGCAATATTCCAGTCCCACCGCAAGATCGCCGCCGCTTCTCGATTTCGGACGACGAAATCCTTCAGCTCGCGCGCTGGGCCTGCATCATCGAAGAACATTACAGCGCAAAGAAAGGTCGACTGACTCCAATGGACGTCGAGTTCGCTAAGGATGGACGCACCGGTGAATTATTCATTCTTCAGGCGCGCCCCGAAACGGTCGAGTCCCGGAAGGACACGACCGTAATTGAACACTACCGCCTCAAATCGCGCGGCTCAATTTTGATCCAAGGACGAAGTGTCGGAACAAAGATCGCGGGCGGCCCGGTGCGAGTGATAGCCGATCCAAAACACCTCGATGACTTTCAGCAAGGCGAGATTTTAGTCGCCGATAAAACCGATCCCGATTGGGAACCGATCATGAAGAGGGCGGCGGCCGTCGTCACGAACCGCGGCGGTCGCACGTGTCACGCGGCGATTGTGAGCCGCGAGCTGGCGCTTCCCGCAATCGTCGGCACCGAGCACGGAACGGAATTGCTCCGCAACGGACAGATCGTCACGGTTTCGTGCGCGGAAGGCGACATCGGTTTCGTTTACGATGGCAAACTATCGTTCGACGTGCAGCGGACGAATCTGAAGGACCTGCCGCGACCGCGCACGAAAGTCATGATGAACGTGGCTAATCCGGAAGAGGCATTTCGCCTGTCCTTTATTCCAAATGACGGCGTGGGACTGGCGCGCGAGGAATTCATCATCAGCAACTACATCAAGGTGCACCCGCTGGCGCTGGTCGATTACGCGAAGATCGACAATCAGGAAATCAAAGCGAACATCGACAAATTGACGGCCGGTTACGACGACAAATCGCAGTTCTTCGTGGACAAACTCGCACAAGGCGTGGCCATGATCGTGGCCGCGTTCTACCCCAAGGATGTGATCGTGCGGTTGAGCGATTTCAAGACAAACGAATATGCAAATCTGATCGGTGGCCGCGCCTACGAGCCGGTCGAAGAGAATCCGATGCTCGGTTTCCGCGGCGCGTCGCGCTACTACAACGAAAGATACCGCGCGGGCTTCGCTCTGGAATGCCGCGCCATGAAAAAAGTGCGCGACGAGATGGGCCTGACCAATGTGAAACTAATGATTCCTTTCTGCCGCACGGTGGATGAAGGACGCAAGGTTATTGCCGAAATGGAGAAACATGGCTTGAAGCGTAACGAAGGCGGCCTTGAGGTTTACGTGATGTGCGAGATTCCAAGCAATGTGATCCTGGCCGACGAATTCGCCGAAGTTTTTGACGGTTTCAGCATCGGCTCGAATGATCTGACGCAACTGATCCTCGGTGTTGATCGCGACAGCGAAATCGTCGCCGAGATTTTCGACGAACGAAACGCCGCAGTAAAAAAGATGATCGCCGACGTCATCGCAGCAGCGCGCGCAAAAAATCGCAAGATCGGCATCTGCGGCCAGGCGCCAAGCGATTATCCCGAGTTCGCGCAATTTCTGGTCGAACAAAAGATCGACAGCATCTCGTTGAACCCAGACACGGTGCTTAAAACAACAATCGCGATTTCAGAAAAAGAAGAGGCGCAGAGGTCATGAAACACATCCTGTCAATGTTGGTTTCGGTAATGCTGCTCATTCTGGCTTCGGCCTCGAGCATGTTTTCGCATTGCGACGGGCTTGATGGCCCTGTCGTGCAAGCCGCGCAAAAAGCCATCGCAAGTGGAGACGTGAACCTCGTTTTGATCTGGGTGCAGAAACGCGACGAGGAACAGATCAAGAACGCATTTAAGGAAACTCTCGCAGTGCGGAAGCTCAGTCCGGAAGCACGCGAGTTGGCCGACAGGCATTTCTTCGAAACAGTGGTGCGTTTGCATCGAGCCGGCGAAGGCGCCGGCTTCACCGGGTTCAAACCGGCAGGGCGCGATCTCGGCCCGGCGATTCCTGCTGCTGACAAGGCGCTGGGAGACGGCAAAGTAGAACCGCTCGTGAAGCTTCTCACCACGACGATTCAAGATCGAGTTCGCGATCACTTCAACGAAGCACTCACCAAGCAGAAGTTCGCCAAAGACGATCTCGATGCCGGCCGCGCGTTTGTGAAAGCGTACGTCGAATATATTCACTGCGTCGAAGCATTGTACGAAACGGCCAGGCATCCGACGCACGGACATTATGATGACGCCGAAAAAGCCGCTTCCCATAAAGAACCGTAGAGCCGGACGGTCACAGCATCTCGTTAAACGCAGACAAAGCACTAGACGAAACCAAGCGGAAAGGAAAAATGAATAAGACAAGAGACTGGATCCTTATGCCCAGTAGCAGTAGCTGTCGTTACGAACGAATCTCGTCCATAATCGAATAGGCACGAAATGAGATTGCCAAGGATGAAACAGTTTGGACGTGTCGTGAGGTGGTCCGTTATCGGCTTATGCGTGGGGTTTATCATCATTCAGTTTGTGCCGGTGAATCGCGCGAATCCTCAGGTTGAAGGTGACTTTCGTCCTCCAGCGGAAGTGGTTTCGGTCTTGCGACGCGCATGCTACGACTGTCATTCGAATGAGACAGTGTGGCCGTGGTATTCGCGGATAGCGCCGGTGTCCTGGGTGATTGCCCGTGACGTGCACGAGGGGCGAGCAGCGTTGAATTTCTCTACTTGGAACCGGCTGAGCGCGAACAAACAGGCTGAGGCCGTACGCGAAAGTTGGGAGGAAATAGCAGAAGGCAAGATGCCCACTTGGTTCTACTTGGCACTCCATCCTGAAGCACGCTTGTCCCCCGCTGATCAATCAGTGCTGCGCGCGTGGTCAGCTTCCGCCGGACATGGTCAGGAGCCCGAAGGTAACGATGATTAAAGTCTCAACAAGCTGATTGGATCTGCCCGCATACCGGCCGAAGTCACACTAGCTAAGAGCGGCACTTCTCTACGGCAGCTTGGGAGCATTGATGACGGGCTCAGGCCCAGTCAGCGCTTTGAGGAAGGCGACCAGATCCTTATTTTCAGAGTCAGGTAAACCGAGCGGTTTGATTAGCGGGTCAAGATTCGGGTTCGGAACGCCTCCCCGATTGTGGAGTTCAACCACCGCTTCTAAGGTCGGCGTCTGCCCGTCGTGCATATACGGGTAAGTGTTCGCGACGTTGCGTAGCCCCGGTGTCTTGAACTTGCCCCGGTCTTTCGGGTCCTTCGTAACGGCTTC
This sequence comes from Candidatus Udaeobacter sp., assembly GCA_041487635.1. Taxonomy (GTDB): domain Bacteria; phylum Verrucomicrobiota; class Verrucomicrobiia; order Chthoniobacterales; family UBA10450; genus Udaeobacter. The sequence goes on from JBGPNR010000014.1 coordinate 11,186, forward strand.
GCGGCCGACGTCCGGTTTCGCGGCGTTCATTCCGATGCCCAAGTTATGGAAGCTCTGATCGGAGAGTAATGGCCCACTATGGCAGGCAACGCACGTTCCTTTGCCGTTGAAGATCTCCATTCCACGCAGTGCTTGAGCGTTAAGGGCTTTTTTGTCGCCTTCCAGGAATCGATCATATGGAGAGGGTCCGGAAACGATGGTCCTCTCGAATGAGGCGATGGCTTTCGCAATTCCGTCGGTAGTGACGTCGGAGTGGAAGATCTCTTGAAACTGGCGCTTGTAGCCGGGAATCGCGTTGAGCTTGCGCACGACATTCTCCAGCGTTTCTCCCATCTCCACCGGGTTATGGATCGGGCCGAGTGCCTGCTCCTCTAGAGAGCTGGCGCGTCCGTCCCAGAATTGATATTTCATGTAGCCAGAGTTGACGATGGTTCCGGAATTGCGATTTCCGACACGTCCTCCAACTCCTGTGTCCGTCGCATCATGTCCAGCCCATCCTGTTTTAGGATCGTGACAGGTGGCACAACTAATCTTGTCGTTAGCCGAAAGCCGGCCATCAAAGTAAAGCTGCCGCCCGAGTTTGACTTTCGCATCGTTCTGTGGGTTATCCGCAGGGATCGGCATGGGCGGAAGCGGACCACCGCCAGCGGGCGCGGGCTGCGCTAAAACTTCGACCGGGGCGAGGCTACTGTAGAGACCCAACATGGCCACCACGACGCACGTGACGACCCGTCGCGAACATCCGCTCAACGAAACCTGACGCTTCATCAAAATGATGGGACAAACAAACATCGCTCTTTGCTGGGTGCAAGGTCGCGCCAAAAAAAAGCGCATGAGTTATGTTCCTCGGTACAAAGCCGTACCACGTGCGCCTTGCATTACCATCAAGTGGCGTCGTGCGTCGATGTCGTGAGCAATTCCGGCACCTTGCTTGATTGGTGGATGATGTTTGAGATTGCCAGAAATTCGTAGAATCAGTTTTATCTGATAGACGACAAAGTGATTTCGCCATGAAAAAACCGGACGATGTTTTGCTGGGGGCGAGCGATTCTCGAACAAAAAAAAGAACGTAATCTGTGAAAAAGAACCACGATCCGCCAATCATTTGCGGAACGGACTTTTCTGCTACGGCGAGTGAAGCGCTGGACATCGCCGCGGCGATGGCGAGACGTCTCGGCGCCAAACTTGTTCTCGTTCACGTCGACGAATTTTACGGAATGGCATCGGTCGACCCCACATTGTTCGAGTCGGCTCTTACCCACAGACGCGGTGAGCTCGATCGCGTGGCGGGGCGACTGCGAGAATTGGGGACAGACGTGGACGAAAAGCTTCTTTCCGGTTCCGCGTTTGAACAACTGGTCACTGCTGCGACGGACGCCAAAGGCCGACTTGTCGTCGTCGGTGCCGTAGGACACGGTCTCGCGAGGCGGTTGCTCGTTGGCAGCGTAGCGGAACGGACGGCAGAGAGTTCGCCGATTCCAACGTTGGTTGTGCGTCCGGGCGGAAGGCTGGCTTCCTGGATTCGAGGCGAGCATGGATTAAAGATTCTTGTGGGGTACGATTATTCCGCGGCCAGCGATGCCGCTTTGGCTTGGGTGAATGCGCTTGGGGAGATTGGGAAATTCCAAGCCACCGTCCTTTACAGCAACTGGCCTCCGGATGAGGCCCGCCGCTTGGGATATGAAGGACCGCTGCCGTTGGCGGCCAACCCGAAGGCGGTTCAAAAGAACCTTGAGCGCGATTTGGAGAAACGCGTCGCTGCATTTCTACCGGAGCAGGAAGTAAACGCCATCGTTGAACCCGGGTGGGGAACTCCGGAAGGATACTTGTTTCAAATGGCGAGCCGACAAAATGTCGATCTGATCGTCGTCGGAACTCACCAGCGACATGGACTTGGCCGGTTACTTTTGGGGTCAGTTTCGCGCGCTGTCTTGCATCATGCCACTGTCCCTGTGGTTGTTGTTCCTCCAGCAAGTGATGCGGCGCCGAAACAATGAAAAGAAAATCCGTTAAACAAGGCCGCCGTTTCGCCGTAAAACCGCAGCGATTGTTAGTGCCGATCGACTTCTCAACTCCTTCTGAGCGTGCGTTGCGTCATGCCGTGGAGCTCGCTACTCGGTCCGGCGGCTCGCTGATTCTTCTGCATGTCGTTCCGGCTGATTACGGATGGCTTGGGATTGGCCGTGAAGAATCACGCGATTTGGACAAGACGTTGCAGAGGCAAGCAGCGGAGCGTTTGCGCGCACTGGCTGACGCATATGTTCGCCAACACCTTCCGGTGGACGTCGAGATCCGGATGGGCCGGCCGGCGGAGCAAATTATCGCCGCAGCGAATGAATCCAAATGCGATGCGATTGTTCTTTCCACCCACGGCCTCAGCGGACTTGATCGCTACTTGATAGGGAGCGTCGCCGATCGGGTCGCGCGACTCTCGTCGTGTCCGATATTTCTAATCCCGACAACCAAGCGCTCGCTTCCGCGAAAACAAGAGCCCCCAGCTGCCCTTCGTTTCAAGCACGAGGGCAAACGGGCCTCCTAACAAGCGATAGCCGGCTGGAGAGTATGCAGACCGCGGCTCACACTTCCTGGCATGAGCTCCCCGTTGGTGAGGTTGCTGGAATGTTAGAGACGGATTTGTTAGGCGGTCTCTCCGCAGCTGAAGTCGAATCCAGACTAAAGCGATACGGTCCCAACAAAGTAACTGAGAAGCCCGGAACACGGGCGTGGAAGCGATTTCTTCTGCAGTTCCATCAGCCACTCATCTACATCTTGCTCGTCGCCAGCGGCCTCACGCTTGCTCTGGGCGAAGTTGTAGATGGTTCGGTAATTTTTGGCGTCGTCTTTGTTCTCGGAGTCATCGGGTACATCCAGGAAACCAAGGCTGAAGATGCGATCCGGGCGCTAACGAAAATGCTCGTCACGGAAGCAACAGTGCGCCGCGACGGCCGTAAGCAACAAGTTCGATCCATTGAACTCGTTCCCGGCGATGTGGTGTTACTTCAATCGGGCGACCGCGTCCCGGCTGATCTACGCCTCGTTCGCCTGCGAAGTCTCGAGATCGACGAATCGATGTTGACGGGCGAGTCGCTGCCAGCGCGCAAACACGTCAATCCTCTCGCGCTGGAAACCGTGCTGGCCGATCGCAAGAATCTCGCGTTCGCCGGGACACTGGTAACCCGGGGAGAAGCCGAAGGAGTTGTTTGCGCGACCGGCGACCAAACTGAAACCGGCAGGATTGCGCGGTTGA
>JBGPNR010000015.1:0-13905 GCA_041487635.1 Candidatus Udaeobacter sp.
ATCTGAACGGAAAGAAGCGCACCGTCGAATTCGAGATAGATGGTGAACGGCAGAGCGTCGAGGCGCGATTTCTGTTGGTAAACTTTGGCCGCAACGTTCTCGGAAAATACACGGGCAAACTCTATCAGCCGGATCGGACAGATGAGGGCTCGGTGTTCAAGATCAACATGCTCCTCCGCCGGTTGCCGAAACTAAAAACGAAGCGTCACCCCGAAGCGGACGCTTTCTGCGGCACGTTTCGTATTAACGAAGGCTACGGCGAAATGAACCTCAGCTATCAACAGGCCTTGCAGGGGCAGCTGCCCGACAAAGTTCCTTCCGAGATCTATTGTCACACGCTCACCGATAACAGTATTCTATCGACAGACCTGCGCGCGCAGGGATTCCACACCATGACAGTCTTCGGTCTCGATACGCCATGGCGTTTGTTTACCCAGAACAATGATGCGATGCGTCAGCGCGCGGAACAACAATTCGTCGAAGAACTAAATGGCTGGTTGGCGGAGCCGCTGGAAGATTGCCTTGCTATTGCACGCGATGGGAGTTTCTGCATCGAAAGCAAAAGTCCAGTCGACATCGAGGAAGCACTCGGCCTCTACCATGGCAATATCTTCCAGAACGCACTGACGTTTCCTTTTGCCGAGACAAAAGAACAAGTGGGTGGGTGGGGAGTTGAGACGGAATTTGAGAAGGTCTTTCTCTGCGGCTCAAGCGCACACCGCGGCGGCGCAGTCAGCGGCATTCCTGGTCACAATGCCGCGATGAAGGTGCTGGAAACAATCAAGGTGAGGAAGCTCGCGCCGCGCACGAAGATCTCGAGTCGACCCGCGCCGTCGGCAAGATTGTCCTAAGGTTCTCCTAGCGTTTGATCCACTTCGCGTACCAATCGAGATAGCGTTTGTAGCGATCAATGATATAGCTCGGCTTTTTCAAATCGTGGAATTGGCCGGGATAAATCACGAGCTCGGTAGAGATACCAAGGCTGCGCAATGCTTGATACATTTGTTCGGTGTTAAGAAGCGGCACGTTGAAGTCGCTTTCGCCGCAGAGAAATAATGTCGGCGTTTTGATGCGGTCGGCATGCAGGAACGGATAGGAAAGTCGCAACCATAATTCCGGATTTTTCCACGGCAGGCCGAGTTCGTTTTCGTAATCGCGAATGTATTCATCGGTGCCGTAGCCGGCGAGCACGTTGGAAGCTGACGCGCCGCTGACCGCGGCTTTGAAGCGCGTGGTCCTCGCGATAATGTAGTTCGTGGAAATTCCACCGTAGCTCCAACCGCCCACCACGAGACGGTCGGGATCGGCGAGACCACGCGCGACTGCATCATCCACCGCGGCCAGACCGTCCTCGACATCGACGCTGCCCCAGGCAGCGTAAATTCCCATCGCGTATTTTTCGCCGCGGCCAGTCGAGCCGCGCGGATTTGGCATGATGACGGCGTACCCGTTGGCTGCGAAGAGCTGCTTCTCGAAATCGAATTCGTTCGTGTATTGCAATGCCGGTCCGCCATGCAACCGCAGCAGCGTCGGAATCTTTCCCACCACCCCATGTGGCCTAACGAGGAATCCGTCTACTTCGGTCCCGTCCTTGCTCTTGAATTTTGTCTCGCTCACCGGCGCCAGTTTGATCTGCGAAAGAAAGGCATCGTTTTGTTTCGTTAGGCAACGCAAACTATTCTCTTCCGCGGCGAAAATTTCGTACGGCCGTTCCGGCGTACTCGCCCGCACGATGACGTTGCCGTTTTTGCTTACATCGTATGCGGTGACGGTGCGTCGGCCGCCCACCACGGTTTCCGTGGCATTGCCCGCCGCAGAAACGCGGACGAGCGTCTGGACGCCATCATCTTCCAGCACAACGAAGACAGACTTCCCATCCGGCGACCAGTGCGGGTGAACAACGTTGCGATCAAGATCCTGCGTCAGCACTTTCGCTTCGCCGCCGCTTGCGGGAATGATAGCGAGCGAATGCACTGCATACTCAACCTTTTTTGGATCGCCGCCGTGAATATAAGCCACGGTCTTCCCATCAGGACTCCAGACCGGCGCACTTTCCCAATACGGGTCGGCATCGGATTCGGGAGAAGTGGTGAGCTGACGTTCCTTAGCTCCCGGCATTGCACCGATGATCCAGACATCCCAATTCTCGCTGCGATCGGGATCGTTGCCACGCTTTGTGACAAAGGCGATCTCCTTTCCCTGGGGCGACCACGCCGGTAACACATCATCGTGTTTACCGGAAGTAAGCTGCTCCAGTTTACGGCTCGTTAGGTCAAGCAACTCTAGATGTGAGTAGCGATTCGTTAAGTAACCATCGATGTCCTGTTTGAATTGAAACCGATCGATCACAATCGGTGGTACCGTCTTCTTTTCTTTCTCCTTCTTCTCTGCCTCACGCGGATCCGGATCTTTCACGACAAGAACGATGCGTTTCGAATCCGGCGCCCATGCAAAATCTTCCACCCCACCTTTTGTCTCGGTGAACTTCTGAGCTTCACCTCCGCCCATCGGCAAAATCCACAGTTGATCGATCTCGTTTTCGTCTTCGCGTCCGGAAAGAAATGCGATCCATTTCCCGTCTGGGCTCCAGCGCGGATGGGCCGCGTCTTTACTTCCGAAAGTAAGCGCGCGATTTTCCGAGCCGTCCCACTTCGCCAGCCAAAGATTTCCTGCAAGTTTGTCCTTCTCCATGTCCGCCGTTCTCACGACGTAGGCGACGAGATTTCCGTCTTTCGAAATGTTTGGCTCGTCCACATCGCGGACCTGCGCGAAATCTTCCGGCTTCAATAAACGCGGCGCAGCGGGGGTGGAATTGGCAGCGCATGTTACGGAAGCAGTTGCAAGCACAAAGAGGATGTTGCCCAAAAATCGAACAAGATTCATATGCGGAATGGCGATGCCCGGGCGGCGCGCCTCTATACCCAATAGCGGGAATCAATTTTGGCAAGGACACACCGCAATCGGGCGAGAACCGGTTGTAAAGATAAAGAAGCCCAGCGGAATTGTGCGATTTTCTGCTGACTTCGCAAAGGCTTTCGGAGTTCGACGCACCTGTCGCGAATGGAGCGAGCTGGGAAGCCGCGACATAGGTGGCAAGACCCGACGGATGAGGGTGAGAGCGCGGACAGCGCTCGGGTCAGAGCTTTTGGAGTTGGGGCCCTTGCTCGCGAATGTTCGGAGTTGGGCGTTGGGTTCCCCCCAATTTCCGCTTTTGAAAACCCCGGCCGCCTGCTCGCGAACAGTTTCGGACCAACCGTACGGCGCGCCGAAAAAATCATCGAGAAGCCGAGGGTTCGAATCCCTCCCTCACCGCGTTTTGCGCCTGGCAAAACGCGAGAGGGAAATCCACAAGCCGGTACACTATCGGATGCACTAGCGGGAGCGTAATCCCTCCCTCACCGATTCTTCTCTTTCCGATATTGGACGTTGGATGCTCAATGTTCGGCATTTAGGATTGTTGAGTCGCCGCTAAAGTAAAAGCTATGAACTGGGAGATGATTAGCGCGGTGGGGCAGATGCTCGGCGCTGTTGGGGTCATTATTTCGATCATTTATCTTGCCGCCCAAATCCGCAATCAAAACAAGGAAAGCCGGCGCGCAGCGATGAACGTTTTGACGACGCACTGGAGCGATTTGAATAAAAGCCTTGTCAACGATCCCGACTTTGCTGCGCTCTGGCTTCGCGCTCTGCAATCGTTCGACCAGTTGGATGGAGCGTCGAAGCTGAGGTTTGGCGCGCATCTGGGGCGTTTCTTGCGATTTGCTGACAGTCTCTATCTTGGCGTCTTAGATGGAACGCTCGACAAGCGGTTATGGCGCGGATATGAGCGGACACTCGCCGACACCGTAGCCTATCCAGGATTTCAAACGTGGTGGGCCACGCGAAAACACTGGCATACCGACGAATTCTGCGCGCTAATTGATCGACACATCCAAACTGCGAAACCCAAAATTTACGACGACTACAGCTGAACTTAGGCGGACCGCTGGCTCACATCCGCACCGAATCAGCAGACATCAGAAACTTCATCGATCGCCGATTTGTCGAGCCGATTGGGGGCCGCTATCTCGACAACGTTGAACCGGCAACTGGGAAACCGTGTTCGCAGGTCGCGGATAGCTCCCTCGCCGCCACATTGCTGGGTCGCCCACTGTGATGGTTACTGATTGGAAATCGTCGCGGTCGTTCCGTCGATCTTGGTCAGGCTAACGGTGAATCTCTCGGCGTAGCACCGTGCCCGACCCTGGAGCATGCTGATTGCCACGGCCTCGCCCAGTTGGATGGAGGAGGAGGTGTCGCTGCGCCAATGGATGCCGGAGTGGATTCCATGGCCAAAAGAGATGTTGTTCGCGATCTTGTTCAACTCGCCGTTCACCGTGATTTGTCCTGCATCTCCACCCGTGTAGGGTTGGAGTGAAAGCCCATCGCTGCTAGGCACTACAGGATTGGGGATGACGAAATTGCCGTCGAAGAAGAACTTTAGGACGGTGATGCAAGCGCCGGCGACGACGCCATGGCCGGTAGGATACGCCGGATGGGTGGGCGAGCCTTCGGGGAAAGCCTGCGAAAGGAAATAATCCCCATACCTATTGAAGCTGCTTTGCACCGCCTGGGAGTTGAGCACGTTGTCGTTCACGTGGCCCTGGAGCGTCCCGCCATTGCCAGTCAGAATCTGTCGCACAATCGCGCCGCCCGACTCGGGACGGTGCCGGAGGTGAATCGCCCATTTTTGATACCACACGCTGTTCAGCGCAAGGCGAGCGACTGCCGTGAGCGAGGCCGCGACATCGGGACCACCGAAACTGCCGAAGCCGTTCTGCTTAGTGGAACCGACGTAGGGATTACCAGGGTTTCGCGGTGCGCCAATCGTGTTGAGCACCAGGAAAGCCGTAAAGTATGCTTGGAAAAGCACGTCCAAATGGGTATATGCGCCAAGATCGCGGCCATTATGGAGATAGCGCAGCTGCGGATCGACCTGGTTCTGCAACCCGGTGTTAATGCCGTTCTGGACCTGTTGGTAAGTCGTCGCGTCATTCATGTAGTCGACATTCGCCAAGTAGGTGACGAGCTGCTGGCTGATCGGCTGCGTACCGAAGTAGGTGGGGATGAGATGCAACTGAGACATGTAAGGCCCAACGGTTTCGCCCGGGTAGGGTCCGCGGAACAACAGGTCCGGCGTGACGTGACCCGACCCATTCCTCGGGCCGGCGTACGTGGGCATGGTGTCCAGCTCGGCCGCAGCTTGCCCGGCGGTAGGATTTGAAGCGTAATCGGTAAACGCGACATCCCGGAGCAGCGAAGCCCAGTAAAGTTCCACCAGTTCCGTGCCGTAGGCAGCGCTCGCGAGGGCCGGCGCGGGTGGGACCACGACCTGGAGTATTTGATTGGCAGGCGATCGTGCGTTCCCGAACTGCACGTCATCGCACCCTTCCAAGGAGAAGGCGTTCCCCCCGAGCGGTCCGTTCAATGTGCGGGTTCCGCCGAGAATCACGCTTTCAAAGGCGGCGAAAGTACCGGTGTCAATCGCGTGCCGGAGGGTCTGGAAAGCTAAGGGATTAACCAAGCCGATACCATCCTGCAGAACGCCCTTGCTGTAGGTGCCCGACTTGTCCGGATAGCGCGCTTCATCGCCGTTGGTCGTGTGCGGCGGAACGGGAATCAGCGCATCCCTGGTCGCCGCCTCGAGGCGGAGGGCAAAGGACTGTCTGACCCGCGGATCATGGCCGTGACCCGGCCCACTAATACCATCTCCGAAGGCCGTATTGTCGGACTGGGCCGAGGCAAGAGCGGCTTTGCCGAGCACCGCGCCACCCGTCAGTACCGCGCCGACCTGGCCTAAAAACTTGCGGCGGCTAGACACTTTGACAGCATTGCTGTCCGAAGGTTTTCCTGTTTCGGTTATATTAGGGACGGCATTTTTCTCATTCATTGTAATCTCCCTGTATTGGGCACAATGTTTCAGGCTCGCACGCGCTGATCGTTTCGGACTGCATGAGAGTGGTCATAGAATTAACTGTTACACTCATACGGGCGCTTTAGGCGCAGTTGCCATGCAGCTTTTGGCAAAAGGCAGGCTTTTTTTGCGGTCGGAACCGTCCTGGCCAGGCTATTGCGTGACATCGTTGGACCGCAGTTAATTACAAATGGCCCCCTCTCGACAAGAACAATCCTGCGGGCCTGCGGATTTTATCTGACGCGCATCGTTAAGAGCCATAGATGTGCGGCCATTTGCCTCGTGTTCTCGATCTTTGACGCTGCTGTATCGGGGTGGCTGGGAACGCACAGCCTGCCCGCCAGCGTGCGGGCGCACCTCATGCTAATGCCAGTACCGCTCGGACCGAATGCGCCCTCGCAATTCGCGAAGCTTCCAGTATGCGTTTATTTTCCGATTGCATGCGCACTGAGCGACTCCAAGTCCGCAACTTCATCGACGGCCAATTCGTCGAACCGATCCCTTCCTTGTCATTCCGAGCGAAGTCGAGGAATGAAGCGAGCGGGACGAGCGACATAGACGGTTGCGCCGCGAAGGTGGCGGCGAGAGAGTCGGGAGACGAACGAGTCAATCTCTGGATATTTCTTCGTGCAGCTCGGTATCCAAATGCTTTTTAGTATCCGCAACTTCATTAACGGCGAATTCGTCGAACCGGTCAGCGGGAAATATCTCGATAACATCGAACCAGCGACTGGCAGACCGTACTCGCAGGTCGCGGACAGCGAAGCGCATGATGTTGATCTTGCGGTCGCTGCAGCTGAGAAGGCGTTTCGTAACTGGTCAAAGAAAGCGGCAGCCGAGCGCTCCCGCTTTCTGTTGCGTGTCGCAGAGTTAATCGAGCGTGATCTCGAAAAGTTCGCGCGCGCCGAGTCGATCGACACAGGCAAGCCGATTTCGCTTGCTCGCTCATTGGATATTCCGCGTGCGATCGCCAACTTCCGATTCTTCGCGACTGCGATTTTGCACACCGAATCTGAAGCGCACATCACCGACGACGTTGCCTTCAACTACACGCTGCGTCAGCCGCGCGGTATCGCCGGACTGATTTCGCCGTGGAATTTGCCGCTTTATTTGTTGAGCTGGAAAATCGCGCCCGCCATTGCAGTCGGCAATACGGCCATCGCCAAGCCGAGCGAACTGACGCCGATGACTGCTTGCATGCTGTGCGAGATCGCACGCGAAGCCGGTCTGCCGAATGGCGTCCTCAATGTCGTGCATGGGACTGGGCCAAATGTTGGCGCCTCGATCACTGCACATCCGAAGATCAACACGATCTCGTTTACCGGCGGAACAGTAACAGGGCGCAAGGTGGCTGAATCATGCGCACCCTTATTTAAGAAAGTCTCGCTCGAGCTCGGCGGGAAAAATCCAAACATTATTTTCGCCGATGCGGATCTCGACGCGGCCATCGCCGGCAGCGTTCGCTCATCGTTCGCAAATCAGGGACAAATTTGCTTGTGCTGTTCGCGCGTGTTCGTCGAGCGGTCTGCCTACAAAGATTTCGCTGATCGTTTCATTGACAAAGCGTCTCAACTAAAAATGGGCGACCCACTGGACGAGAAAACCGAGCAGGGCGCAATCGTGAACAAAGCGCAGCTCGATAAGGTCAGGTTCTACGCCGATCTGGCGCAGAAAGAAGGCGGCAAAATCGCGCTCGGCGGTTCCGCACCAAAACCCGCTAACGAGCGGTGTCGCGACGGTTATTTCTTTTCGCCAACTGTCATCATCGGTTTGCCCGTCTCATGCCGCACCAACCGCGAAGAAATCTTCGGTCCGGTTGTCACAATCACTCCGTTCGACAGCGAAGAAGAAGTGATCAATTACGCCAATGACTGCGACTACGGCCTGGCGTCTAGTATTTGGACCCAAAACCTCAGTCGCGCACATCGCGTCGCGGAGCGAATTAATACCGGAACTGTGTGGGTAAACTGCTGGTTGCTTCGCGATCTGCGTGTTCCCTTCGGCGGCATGAAACAAAGCGGCGTCGGCCGCGAAGGTGGTGAAGAAGCGCTTCGGTTCTTCACCGAACCAAAAAACGTCTGCATCGCGAAATAGTTGATCCTGCATCGACAATTGCCGATCGTCGGTCATGTGTCGAAACATCAAAACCCTGCATAATTTTGAGCCGCCAGCGACGAATGACGAAATTCGCGCATCGTCGCTGCAATTTGTCCGGAAACTTTGCGGATTCACGAAACCATCGCTCGCGAACGAAGCTGCGTTCAATGGAGCCGTCGATGAAGTCGCCCACGCCGCACAGCATTTACTCGATTCGTTAGTGACGAATGCGCCGCCGCGTAATCGCGAAGTTCAAAGGCTGAAAGCGCAAGCGCGCTCTGAAAAACGGTTTGGTGCGAGTAACGGCGCCGTTCTTGCCGCGCACAACCATCACTAAGGCGGTGGCGAATGAACAGACCCATTCGCGGCAGTTGTCTGTGCGGTGGCGTGCGCTTTGAAGTGGATCCGCCTTTCCTTCAAGCCAGCCATTGTCATTGCGATCGCTGCCGCAAGCATTCCGGGACTGCAGTATGCACGCAAGCACGGGTGCTGCGGGAACAGTTCCGGTTGTTGCAAGGCGAAGAGTTGATCAAGGTTTACGGAAAGGGCGAGGGCGCCATAAAGGCGTTTTGTATCAACTGCGGCTCCAGTTTGTTCGGCGGTGATTGGCCGGACGGACGGCAGGTGTCGATTCGGATGGGCGCGTTCGACGATGATCCAGGAATTCGGCCGCAATTTCATACTTTTGTCGGTGATCGCGCGCCGTGGGACACGATCACTGATAACCTTCCGCAATATTGTGAAAGGCGGACGTGAATTGATGTCTGGGTCGAAATAATCTGTTTTCATCCGCGTTTAGAAATTTACCGTTCGTCATCACGCGTGCGATCGCAGGGAGGATAACAACAAACAATGACCAAATCTTACATTCTCATCGCATCGTTGGTGGTAATGATGTCGTCCAGTGGTTTCGCGCAATCCGACAAGTCGATTACGATTCATCAGGAAATCGATTTTAACGCCAGTCCTCAGCAGCTTTACGAGGCACTATTAGACGCCAAGCAGTTCACCGAATTCTCCGGCAGACCAGCGGAGATCAATCGTGAAGTCGGCGGCGCGTTCTCTCTTTTCAAAGGCCATATCGTCGGGCAAAACGTGGAACTGGTTTCGAATCAAAGGATTGTTCAAGCCTGGCGCGTGGTGACGTGGCCCGAAGGCGCGTACTCCATTGCCAGATTCGAGCTAAAGCCGCAAGGATCGGGAACGCGCCTTGTACTTGATCACATCGGTTTTCCGGAAGGCTTACACGATCATCTCGCCCAAGGATGGGAGGAGAATTACTGGTCGCTGCTCAAGAAGTACTTTCACTGACATGGCAACATGAGTGAATCCTTCGAGAGCTCTCGTGCGCCTGAACCGGTCGGTGCGTTTCCGCACGCGAAGCGCGTAGGCGAACTTTTGTTTCTCTCCGGGATTGGACCGCGCGTGCGCGGCAGCAAGGACATTCCCGGCGTTACGCTCGATTCTGCTGGCAATGTCACCAGTTACGATATCGAAAGACAATGTCGCGCGGTGTTTGAAAACGTACGCCTCGTGCTGGAAGACGCCGGCGCAACCTGGCAGGACGTCGTCGACGTCACGGTCTTTCTCACCAACATGAAAAAGGATTTTCCGATCTACAACCGCATTTACGCGGAATATTTCGCAGGCCCCGCTAAACCGAATCCGACGCGAACCACGGTCGAAGTGCGTGCCTTGCCAACGCCGATTGCAATCGAGCTTAAAGTGATTGCGGCGGTTGGGTAGCAAGCATTGACCCCAATATAGTTGAATCCACGCGTGTTGGCTGAGGCATCTCATCGCTGATGAATGCTTTCTCATGAAGCACGCCGTCGGAGATGACGCGCGTAACACCAGGAGCTCGTCTTTGGCTCTGCCGATCCTTGGAGTCGCGATTGCGACCGCAGGCACGACGACAATGGATGCCACGGGTCTTTCCGACTTCAGCGCTTTCGCGCTGCTGCCGTTGATTTTCCTGTTTTGGTACATCGATCGGCTATCGCGTTTAGAAATGGGATTCCGCTGGGGCAAGCCGACCCACTTCGCTCTCGCGCTGCTCTATCCCCTGCTCGTAATCGGCTTGATCGCCATCGTGGCGGCCTTCGCTGGCGTTGTCGATCTCTCTAAAACCAATTTCCAGAAAGCATTTCTGAATCTTTTGATCGTGACAATCTCGACCGCGTTGGTTGCGATCATTACCGAGGAGGGATTTTTTCGAGGCTGGCTTTGGGGATCACTGGTGCGGAGAGGTATCATTGAATCCCACGTGCTGATCTACACCAGCATCGCATTCGCGCTTTGGCACATCTCTGCCGTAATATTGGACACAGACTTCAGGCCGGCGACGTCTCAAGTTCCGATCTTTCTTATCAACGCGGCAGTGATGGGAATGGTTTGGGGAATGTTGCGCTGGATGTCGGGATCAATCATTGTTGCCAGTTGTAGTCATGGTTTATGGAATGGAATCGCCTATGTGTTTTTCGGTTTCGGCACAAAAACGGGCGCGCTCGGTATTCGCGACACTGCAATCTTCGGTCCTGAGATCGGCATTCTCGGTTTAATTAGCAACGCAGTGTTTGCGTTCCTATTCTGGCAATGGTGGCGAACACGCTGTAATCGCACGTAGGCGATCGCGCCGTTCAGATCGTTCGGTTCCGTTGATTCGAACGCGATCGTGCGCTCGAAGTACGCGGCACGCGGGCCCAGCCATCCAGGCCCACGTGCCACAAAACGCCGATCGCTAAGATTCCCGATGCTCAACTCAGCGCGCCGGCATTGCACCTCCCCACGCCGAGGGCGACTGGTCGAGTGGAGTGACCAGCGACGGGGAAGCGTTCGTCTTCATTTCCGTAGCCGCCGGAGTTGTCGGCGGTGTGCCTCTGACGCGAGCTATGATTCCGTGGCCAATGCCGGAAGCATCGCCGTAACGACCACAGATAAACCCCTGCGCATTGATTCCGTTTAGCGATGTAAAGGTTGAGCCGGGATAGTCGAAAGTGAAGAAATTGTTTGGCGCGGTAAAGAAGAGTCCATGAGTCGCGCCTGAGCTGTCCGCATATCTGCCCACCACCCAGTTCCTGTCGTTATCTCCAAACAGGATTGTCGCAGTGGAGCCCGAAGGATCGATCGGGAAGTGCAGCGCCCCATTGGCGTCCCGGTAGTAGCCGTGAGGGATTCCTGAGCTGTCTAGATAGTATCCCACCACTAACTGCTTTGAATTATTGAGCTGGTAAGCAAGGGTCGCGATAGCTCCCGGGACGCTAAACGAGGTTAAGGTTCCGCCAACGCTGATGAACGCTTGGAGGATCCCGCTGCCGGGATCAAACGTGCCGGTAAAGTCGCCGGGATCGTTTATCCCAAGCACATTGGTTGTGACCCCGCCGGGAACATCGTATTCTGTGAAGGTGCCGCCCGACAGGAAAAACCCGTGCTGGTTGAGATCGCTGGTTTCGTAGTCACCGACTACTGTGCGTGAGTTATTGATGCCTCGTCCTTCGGTAAAACCCACGGTATCGTTAGGGTCGACGATCGGCGCGCTAAAGCTACCATCGCTGAACCGGACAAAACCGCGCACCACCCCGTTCGAATCGATGAACTCGCCAACGATGTCGCCTCTTTCGTTAATCTTTTGCGGCGAGGTGGTCACAATTCCGGTCCCGGGATAATCAAAAGTCGTGATCACTTCAATAGAGCCCGAGTTCGCTGCTTGCTGAGCGAACGTCCCCATCAATGGGAACACGAATAGAACTGCCAGAATGATGTTAAATATATGTTTTGGTTTCATAATACTAAAGCATGCAATAAACCCGGCAAAAACGGCTCAAAAATTCTTGGAAAATTAAAAGTTTTAGCATTCCAGTTTTGCACTTTTACACCCCGGTAACCGCCGCGACGGTTGTCCTACGGTTACCGAGATCGCGGAGCTGGAAGAGGTTAACGATAAATTCCACCGAAGGCCTAACCCCTACGTAGGATGTCAAGCGTGGCGAGCTGCCACTTGCGCCCTGCTGGAGCCGGGGCTGAGGCTCGGTCCGGTCGATTCGGCTTTATCCCCTTACAACGTGAAACCCGGCACCGGTACAACTGTTCTTGTCGCTAGACTTTTCGTTGTTTTCAGCGTCGAGCTTGCAAGCCACAGTGTTGGCAATGAGACTTTACTCCTGAAATTCGGGGCACTTCCCGACGATGGGGAGTTGCATGGCGAATACTGGCGTCTTGCCACGAGACGCACAAGCACACTGGCGATTTCGGGGAGGTCTGAGCCATCATGTTGGGGATTTTGAGCGAAGAATCTCTTTGGGATTCACGCTCATTACTTGTGTTTCGCCCCAACTACCTTTTGCACTAACGCTTCGAAACGCGGATCGCCACGAAGCGGATCGAGCATCGGATCAACTGTAATCAAGTTGACGCCTAGAGTGTCACGATCAGCGAGAGCTTGCTCCAACCAACGAATTGCTTCGTCGCGATTTCCCAGACTGACGTAGAGCAAAGTACGCCAGTATGAGCTCACGTACCGATGCTCGCTGAGTTCTTCCAGTTCAGCCAGCAGTCGTGCGGCCGCCTCCTTGTCGCCTAACTGGGCTCCAGCAGATGCGAGCAGCACTGGAACAATCAGATCGTCGCTCAACTGCTGTGCCTTTGTGTATTCAGCGATCGCGGCGGGCAGGTCGCCCTTTAGCTGAAGAGTGACGCCCAGATTATAATGTGCGTAATAAAACGTCGGATCAATCTCCAGCGTCTTCCGCAACTGTGCGATCGCCTCATCGTATCGACGCGCACAGTACAGATTCTGACCTAGGTCTGCATTGATAATGGGCGAGAGTGGATCAAGTTCGATGGCGCGTTTGCCCTCGGCGATCGCTTCGTCGAACCGGCCGAGGGCGAGGAGCGGGCCGTTTCCATACCAATGGTGGGCGGTGGCGTAGTTGGGGTTTAGCGCGATCGCGTGCTGAAATTCCGATATCGAACCCGCCATATCGAGGTCGCTGATGCATAGAAACAATCCGAGCGCGGTGTGTGCCTCCGCCAGTTTGTCATCCAGTTGCAGCGCTTTTAGTGCGGCAGACTTCGCTTTGGGGTAGGCATCCTGTGGTGCCGTCGTCGGGGTGTACGCCGGCAGAATAACGTAAGCCTCCGCCAAGCCGGCGTAGGCCAGCGCGTAATTCGGATCGCGCGTAATGGCCTGCTCATAAAATCCGATTGCCTTCGGGATATTGTCGCCGCTGCGTTTTTCCCAGAGCAATCGGCCTTTGAGATAAAGCTCGTAGGCTGCGGTGTCGCTCGTCGGCTGGGCTGCAATCAACTGTTTCTCCGCACCGGTCAACTCTGCCTGCAGCGTGTCAGCGATCGTTTTGGCAATATCGCTCTCTACAGCAAAAATGTCAGTCAGCTTGCGGTCGTAAATGTCTCCCCAGAGATGGGCGTCGTTCAACGCGTTGATCAACTGCACATTGACTCGCACCTGATCGGCCGCTTTTTGCACGCTGCCTTCAAGGATGTTTGCAACCCCGAGTTGCTTCGCGATCTCGCGCAGATTATCCGGCGCGCTTTTGTATTTCTGGGTGGAGGTCCGTGAGATGACTTTTAGGTCCGCGATATTGGAAAGCCGTGCCAAGATTTCATCCTGAATGGCCTCCGCGAAATATGCATTATCCGGATCGCTACTCAGATTTTCAAACGGCAGCACGGCAATACCTTTTTGCGCGATTGCCGCCGCCTCACCGGCATTTTGCTGAGATCGAGTCCAAAAGGCGAACAGAACTCCGGCCATCACAATCACAACAGCCGCGCTCGTCACGAGACGTGATCCATTCCGCTTGACCAGACACTTCGCGCGATAACCAAGAGTAGGG